>JBKCFX010000080.1:0-9613 GCA_046303595.1 Bacteroidia bacterium | reverse complement strand
TGGTTCGCTATACGACCGTTTCCGCAACCGTGTGATGTTTCCGATTGAAAACATTAGCGGAAAGGTTATCGGTTTTGGCGGACGAATTCTCGTTAACGATAAGAAACAGGCGAAATATGTGAATTCGCCCGAATCGGAAGTGTATAATAAAAGTGCGGTTTTGTATGGTATTTTCCACGCTCGGAAATCCATCAGCGAGCGCGACGAAGCCTTACTGGTTGAAGGCTACACGGATGTGATTTCGCTCCACCAAGCCGGAATCGAAAATGTGGTGGCCTCGTCGGGAACGTCGCTTACACAAGATCAGGTTAAAATCATCAGACGCCTTACGCCCAATGTTACCATATTGTACGATGGCGATGCGGCAGGTATAAAAGCATCCTTTCGCGGGCTCGACATGATTCTCGAGCAAGGCATGAACGTGAAGATTGTGCTTTTCCCGGATGGAGAAGATCCCGATTCCTTTGCCCGCAAAAACACGCCCTTGTATGTGCGTGAATACATTCAGAGTGAAGCCCGCAATTTCATTGAATTTAAGACCTCTGTGCTGGCCGAAGAAGCCGGAACCGATCCGATTAAACGGGCCGGAATGATTCGCGAGATTATCGCATCGCTGGCACTAATCCCCGATCCGATGCTGCGTTCGCTCTACCTGAGCGAGTGTGCAAAAAAGGTAGATATGGACGAGCAGCTGTTGATTTTCGAGCTCAACAAACAGCTCAACGCCAAGCGCGACAAGGCCTTTCGGAATAATACGCCGGAAGCGAAAGCACAACTCTTGCCCGATGCACCGCCCGATTTATTTGCCGATGATGTTCCGCAAACGAAGGTTTATAAAGCCGAAGCGCAGGAACGCGATATTATTCGAATCCTTATTCGTTACGCCAATGAGTTGATTTATTTTGAAGTGCAGGATGAGCATGGTGAAAATTCAAAACTTGCTTACCG
The DNA here is from genome assembly GCA_046303595.1 of Bacteroidia bacterium. GTDB lineage: Bacteria > Bacteroidota > Bacteroidia > M30B66 > M30B66 > CAMCXT01. Next base: position 8,665 of record JBKCFX010000080.1, on the reverse strand, counting down.
TGCAGGAGATTTTATTCTTTCAGAACTCGAAGCCGATGGACTTGTGCCCGAACAGCCGGTTCATCGAAAAGTATACGATATGTTTTTGTCGTCGGGTGAAGCTGATTTTCCGGGCGAACAAAAGTTCTTCAACCACTTCGATGAAGCGATATCGCAACTCGCAATCGACTTATGCAGCGAACGCCATAACCTTAGCGTGTTGTGGCAAGAGATGCATCAGATTTATGTGGCATCTGAGGCCGACAAATTGAAAAAGCTGGTGTTGGAAGCAATTTACAGTTATAAACTGAGGCACGTGTTGCACATGATACGTGTGGTGCAGGATCAGATAAACAAAATGGATCCGGAAAACGTAGCAGGACTGGATTTAGCCTTGCAGGAATTGATGCTGTTGCAGGAAGCAAAGCGCGAATTGTCGGATAAATTATCCTACGTGGTTTTATGAAACAGCTTGTTTTTGCCACAAACAACGCCCACAAACTTGAAGAGGCGCAGGCCATTTTGAGCGAGATGTTTGCCGTACTGAGTTTGCATGACGCCGGCTTTCTAGGCGAATTGCCCGAAACAAATCCCTCCATTCGCGAGAATGCTTTGCAGAAAATGCGCTTTTATTTCGCAGCATCGAGGAAGGATTGTTTTGCCGACGATACCGGTCTTGAGGTTGATGCATTAAATGGAAAACCGGGTGTTGATACGGCGCATTATTCGGGCAGTCGTGATGCGATAGCAAATATGAATTTACTTTTATCGAACCTTGAAGGTGCTGTTTCGCGGCGTGCGCGATTTGTTACGGTAATTGCGGCAATGGTGGATGGGCAAGAAATCGTCGTTGAAGGAGAAGTTTGGGGAACAATCGCAGAGAAAATTTCTGGCGATGGAGGCTTTGGTTACGATCCGGTTTTTATTCCCGAAGGCTACGACCAAACGTTCGCTGAGCTTCCTTCATCAGTAAAGAACACAATGAGTCACAGGGCGCGTGCCTTGCAGCTTTTTGCATCCGAACTGCAGCGTATTGTATAGGAACGATTACCTTTGCCCGCAATGGAAGCAATCTCTACCCTACTCGATTTTATCCTGCACATCAACGATCACCTCGATGACTTGGTGTTGAACTACGGCACTGCGATTTACGGCATTTTATTCCTCATCATTTTTGTCGAAACCGGTTTGGTGCTGATGCCCTTTTTGCCCGGCGACTCGCTCTTGTTTGCCGCAGGAGCACTGTGCGCAAGGCCGGGTGCCGAATTGAATATCGGTGTTTTGATGGCATTGTTGTGCATTGCAGCCATCTTGGGCGACAATACGAATTATGCCATTGGTCGTTTTGCCGGTTCGAAAGTGGTGGCGCTAAAATTCAGAGGCCGAAACTTGGTCAAGCAGGCCTACATTGATAAGACGCATGCCTTTTTTGAAAAATACGGAACCAAGGCCATCATTATGGCGCGCTTTGTTCCCATTGTGCGCACCTTTACGCCCTTTGTTGCTGGCGTGGGCCAGATGAGCTACCGCAGTAAATTTCTGCCATACGATGTTGCCGGAGGCGTTTTGTGGATCAGTTCAATGAGTTTGAGTGGTTACTTTTTAGGCAATCTACCCTTCTTTCGGGAGCATTTCGAAGCCGTCGTGCTGGGAATCATTTTGCTCTCGGTAATGCCGATGGTTGTTGCTTTTGTGAAGCACAAGCTCAATAAATCCTAAATACTGAACGATTTTTCGCGATATTTAACGAAAAGATATCGTTTATTGAATTCGCTAAATTGCTGCTTGTTTGTATTGTTTTCGCCCCTGCTTTTTGCGCAGGCCTACATTCCCGGCTTCAGCATCTCGGGCGAAGGTGAGGTTTTGGTCGAAATTCCTACCGGACATTACAGCGATTTGCTCCACGACGAAGGATTCTCCTCGTCCGACCTGCTGCTCGAAGCCATCCCAGCCGATACTTCAACGCTCGGAAGGAATTATTGGGATGCTCGAAGCTTGAATAAATGGGAACTTGTGAACCGTTTTATTGACCCACCTAAAACCACACACTCATATTCGCTGTTAAACCAATAGACTGATTCGTAGCACCGTTTCGGTTGATAAATGTATTGACAGGGGAATAAAAATGTCGGTATTCCAAACGAAACAATCCGTTGCGCGAAACAGAACGCGTATACCCAAGTCCCAATGAGCCAGCCTGAAAGGCTCTTTCTTTCGTAATGTTTCGCACTACAACGCCATCCGGATCGTCGAAATATTCTGCACGCAGCGAGATAAAATTCGCTTTCCCCAACTTTATTCTTCCAATCCAGTTGACCTGCCACCAACGGTTGTATTGCTGCTTCGGCGCTGTAAATTCCTGAAAACCCATATACGTGCATGCGGTCATGCTGAAAATTCCATCGGGATTGTAAATGCAGTATACATCGCCAAAAAAGCGCATCCCGGCAGTTGGACTTTGCTTCGATTTTTCGTTGCCTGCATACGTGTTAAAATTCAAAAGCCACTTCGCATGCGGTCGGTATTCGACCTGTGTGCCCAGAGCAGGAGTTTCATTGGTTTCGAAAATATTTTGCCAACCATTCAAAACATACGCGTATAGATTTACTTTTTCAGACAATGGTAGCGTTAACTTTAATCCGCTCAAGTAATACGGTACATACTCGGGCGCCAGAGAACGGGTGTACATAAAATGGTCTTTCGATATAGCCGACTCGTTGGTATACGGCGAACCTAATACACCGGCATCGAGCCAAATAGCGCGTTTCTTATTCAAACAAATTCCGGCATTGGCTTCGAGTAGATATTTCAAACTTCCAGCCTCGGCTGCATAATTTGAATTCATATACGTGCCGAAACTCGGATAGAAACGGGCACGCACCTTATCGTTGCGAAAATGCATCCCCAAATATGCCAGATTAATATTTACCTCACCATGCCGCGCAGAGGAGACAAAATAGGGAATATTTCCACCCTCAGGTTCGTTTAAATCGTAGCGGTAATAAACATCCACAAATCCCGAAAATGTAACTTTCTCAGCGCCCGTAGTGTCCATCTGTTCAACCATTCCGGTATTGAGAACTTGCGCCGAATTGAATAGTGGCAAGCAAAACATCAAAATAAATGAAATTTGAAAGCGTCTGAATAGTTTCATCAAGTTCACCTGGGCTAATTCATTGTAGGTTTTATACCTTTCGAGCAATAAAATTCTACCCGACAAATGTCTGCAATTCCACTGCTCGATGTACGTTCACCATCAGAATTTAAGCAGGGGCATATGCCCGGAGCGCTATCTTTTCCTTTATTTAATGATGAAGAGCGTGCGCAAATTGGTACACTATACAAGCAGCAAGGAAAAGAAAAAGCAGTATTGGAAGGATTGCGCATCGTAGGACCAAAACTGGCCGGGTTTGTTGAAGCGGCTAACGAAATTTCGGCATCTAAAAAGATAAAAATGTATTGCTGGCGCGGTGGAATGCGCAGCGGATCAATGGCTTGGTTGCTCCGCACCGCCGGATTTGATGTCGAAGTATTGAAAGGAGGTTATAAAACGTATCGCCAGCACGTGCAGCAATCGTTTTCGAATGCCATTCCTTTTGTTATCCTCAGCGGGCCAACAGGCAGCGGAAAAACCGAAATACTTCATGAACTGGGCAATCTCGGCGAGCAGGTTATCGATCTTGAGCAACTTGCAAGCCACCGAGGTTCTGCATTCGGATCGCTTGGCATGAACGATCAACCTAACATCGAGCAGTTTGAGAACAACCTCCACAAGGAGCTAATTACGCTTGATTATAGCCGCCGAATCTGGGTCGAAGACGAAAGCCGTAAAATTGGGAAAGTGGTGCTACATGGTGGCCTTTGGGAAAATTTAAACAATGCGCGGCTTGTTTTACTTAATACACCATTGGAATTTCGTGTTCGGCGTTTGGTAAAAGAGTACGGAGCATTTGGCCCCGATATATTGCGGCAATCATTGCTAAAAATTACGAAACGATTAGGAGGTTTGGCCTTAAGCGAAGCCTTGATTGCGCTCGAAGAGGGCGATTTGGCGAAAGTAGCCGAAATTTCACTGAAGTATTACGATAAAGCCTACCGATTTAGCCTCGAAAAACGCGATCGTACGATTGCAAAAACGATCGAAACTGCCGGCCTGGAAAATCAGGAAATTGCTCAAATTATATGCAAACTGAAACTCTAACATGGAAGAAATAAAAGTTATCCGCCTTAGTTCTTATGCACGTGGCGGTGGATGCGGATGTAAAATTGCTCCGGCTGTGTTGCAGGAAATAATCGGCAATATTCAAGTAGCGCCATCGGGCAATCTTATTAGCGGCAACAACAATCACGAAGATGCTGCCGTCTGGGACATGGGCGGTGGCGATTGCCTCATTTCGACCACCGACTTTTTCATGCCAGTGGTCGACGATGCTTACGATTTCGGCGCCATTTCCGCTGCCAATGCACTAAGCGATGTGTATGCGATGGGCGGAAGTCCGTTTATGGCCTTATCGGTGTTGGGCTGGCCGGTCGAAAAATTGCCTGCTGCACTGGCGGCAAAAGTACTTGAAGGAGCAGCAGATGTATGTCGCGAAGCAGGTGTTGTGCTCGCCGGCGGCCACAGCATCGACTCGGCCGAACCTTTTTTCGGACTCTCGGTAAATGGGCGTGTAGCGAAAAATCGCATTAAAATGAATAATACAATTCGCGAAGGCGATTACCTCTATTTAACCAAACCGCTGGGAACCGGCATGCTCACAACGGCACTCAAACGCGGATTAATAGACGAAGCAGAACATTATCCGAAGCTTGCCCAATGGATGAAAAAACTCAACCGCGTGGGTGCCAATTTAAGTTCAGTGGATGGCGTGCATGCCCTAACCGATGTAACAGGATTTGGCCTGGCGGGACATTTACTCGAAATGCTCGACACTTCCGATTGCAGTGCCGAAATCCAAACCGATGCCATTCCATTGATGCCGGGCGTAGAAACCTGTTTAGCATCGTTTATCTATCCCGATATGACCATGCGGAATTTCAATGCCGTAAGTGCACAATGTTCGGAATTGGATGGCCGTAACCTTTTGATTTTTTGCGATCCGCAAACCAGCGGCGGACTGCTTATTTCAGTGCGTGAAGATGCCCGAAATGGGGTCGAAGAATTGCTTGCTGAAGACGGAAGTATGGTTTCGTGCATCGGACGTTTGGTGAAACAGCGCGAGAAACGTATTTTTGTTTCATAATGAAAACGGCGACGCGGCTTATCTGGGTATGCTTACTCTGTTTCTTCGTGCAAGCAGAGGCAGTGTATGGCCAATTTTTCCAGCCAACCTGTATCGATTCGCTCATGATTACCAACAACACATGCTACGGAACCACCTATCAGCCAATTTGTGGTTGCGATAATGTGACCTACCGTAATGAGTGTTTTGCTGTTGCAGCCGGTATCATAAATGGTGCTTTCACCGATGGCCCCTGCGAATTCATGGATTTCGATTTTACGCCCAATCCGGCAGGGCGCGATTTGGTAAACGGCCCCTTAACCATTCGTGTAATATGCAAAGGTGCGGCCGATATAAATGTCTGGATTTTCGATACCTTCTTCAGGGAGAAATACTACCAGAGGTCGCTGCAGTTTCAGGAACAGTTCTTCCAGCCCGATGTGCGCGGCTGGGGTAACGGACTTTTCTTCATTGCCGTTGAAGCGGGTGGCGTTGTTAAGATTAAACGCCTGTTGGTAAATCAGATTGAAGAATAATTCTGTAGGTCTTCTCTATCTGTAAAGGTCAAAAATCCTGTAATGTAAATTCTCCCCGATTGGTTCATACATAGGGAAATTATCGTGTTTCAAATCTACAACGGCATACCGGGCTCCCAATGAAATCAGCGAGTCGATATAGGCTTTGTTTGCCATACGATCGGGCTCAATACTCCATCCCCTGCGATGGGCAAAATACATATCCTGAGGCGATTGTCCGCCGTTGATAATAATCTTCTCATTTCTGTCGATTGTATTATCTAACAATGCCTCCAGCTCGGTTTTATAAACTTGATTCGAATGAATAAAAAAATCATGCTGCTGATTTGCAATTCCTTCTACACAAATTAGCACAATGCACACGATGCGATAGGTGTTTTTGAGCATGTCTATTCCATATGCCGCCATCAACGCCATAAGCGGAACAAAGGGAATAACATAGTAATTGTGTAACGGAAAGACCGAACCTGTTTTTAAAATAAAGAGCATAAAAACGCAGGTTATGCCCAAAAATGCCGCGATATATCGTGTAGATTCGAATTTGCAAAATCGAAATAGGCCCCACAAAGCAAAAGCAAAAGCGAAATAGGAATGCAATGCAGCGAAATAGAACTTCTCGGCAAGCAAGTCGAGTAATGGCAATAGCTCACCGGCCCCTTCCAACAAACCTTTTGGAAAATACAATTGAAAGCGATAGACCTCGAGCAGATGCGGAACCCAAATGAAATACCACGAAAAAACAAATACCAGCGATAGAGCCACCATGCAGAAAAACAACAATTTTCGTTTGCTTGGAATTTCGGGAATAAACAGAGCCATCCCGCAGCCTGCAAAAAGACTTAATGCCGGAATTTTAACCAGCATTCCAAGGGTACAAAGCATAAAAAACATCAGTGCATTCGCTATCCTATGCCTTTCATATAAGAGATAACAATTTCCATGGTAAAGTCCGGCAATGAGAAGGGCAATGCTAAATGTATCGGGCATTATTTTGCGCGAAAACGCAAACCAGATCGAAGAAAGCAAAACGAGCGATGCGTTGAAAGCAATTTCTCGGCTAAAATACTCCTTTGCCAGGCGGTAAAAGTACCAGATACCAATGCTCGAGACACTAAGATTAATGAGTCTTCCATACCAATGTGCGTAGCCAAACAGCTCCGAAATAAGATAAATGAGGTAGTTAAAAAACGGAAACTCAGAGCCTATAATTCCGGTCTTTTCGCCGGCCATATCGATTCTCGGGTAAAGTATCGTGTTATCGATCTCCAGAAAATTTCGCGCAATCATGCATGTTAGCGACTGCCTCCAGTTGTGCCCGGTTTCGAGCGGCGGGTTGGTAATTCCGACAAGGCGTAGCGCAAAAAACACCACAATCCAAAATCGAATATCGCGCAAAATTGTGCGGTTAAAAAACATCTCCCTGTTCAGAATTACAGTATGAAAAAGCCTGAACAAAGGAAAGAGAATTTTCCAAAAGACGAATCGAGAATAATCGCACGTATGTATAGGCGGCTTCCTTTTCAGTAAAATGAATGGTAAAAACTGTGGTGTTTAATTTACTGAGTCAGCGCAATAAGCGTAAATAAACGTTTATAAACGTTTACAAACGGTTAATGCTTGGTGGTTTTGTAGCTTCGCCCTTAGGGTAGGGGGGATAGGATTCCTACAAAAACAATCAATTTGTGTCAAGCGAAAAGTATGAACATCCCTGGTGAAAACTTCTTGCAACAGATGCCTTTTTGAGGTTCGCGGCAGGTTTAGCAAGTACATGCAATTTGCTTCAAGGCGTGAACAAAATTAAATTATTAGCCATTTGGGCGTGCCCCTTTGGGTCGGGCTTTCGCTGCAAGTCCTCGTACCGAACCGCTCCGCTTTCGGTACTGTGGGCTTTACGCGTCAATCCCTCACGCAGAAGCATCTTAATAAGCAGCATTTAGATCTTTATAGCGATTCATACTCCCAAAGAAATCTTCTGAACTTCGAAGTGCCGAATGCGCGACCCCTTCTTGAAAATGGGAGACAAATGAAGCTCAAGGAGAGCCATTCCCGGTATTTTTCTGAGAAGTGGAATCAGTATAGCAGGTGCTTTTTACTTGCGTTTTTCCAACCTGCCCTGCTTTCATAGTCTACAAAGTATACCTTCAACTGAGCCTGTGATTCGTAGTCAACAAAGTATATTTTCTTTTTCGCCTGACTTTCGTACGTTGTAAAAAACCATTTGCCGTTGTTGTCTCCAGCCTGACTTTCGTAATTAACGTTATATACCAATCAATCGGCTTGGCTTTCGTATTTTACCACGAAGACCTTAACCTGTGCTTGCGATTCGTAAGGTACACTAAAGACTTTCTGAGCATGAACAGCAATATCCAATAGTAAAAAAACTGAAAGAATTAAGGCTGATTTATAGTACGATAACATAGAAATTGGTTTTTGTAAAGCTATTTAAAAATGCTAAGCATTGCAATGCTGTTCTTAAACGGTAAACCAGTTTTATCATTGCATTCGTGCTTCCATCACTTTCCAAACCTCAGCCAGCGCCTCAACAATATCGCCGGCAATTATTCCTGTTTCTCCATGTTTAGCAGCTGCAAAATCACCAGCCATCCCATGTGCAAATACGCCTAAAACAGCAGCATCTAATTCAGAATAACCCGATGCCAACAAGGCCGAAATAATTCCGCTCAGTACGTCACCTGCGCCGGCTGTGGCCATGCCCGCATTGCCCGAACTGTTGAACAGCGTTTGCCCGTCGGGCAGACAAATACGCGAATAGGCACCTTTTAATACCACGATACAGCCTGTTTTAACTGCCAATGTCCGTGCATTTTGCCAGCGATCATAACTGCTCGAAACCTTGCCGCAAATTCGGTCGAGCTCACCCGGATGTGGCGTAAGAATTGTTCGCGCAGGAAGAAATGCAAGCCAGGT
>JBKCFX010000079.1:0-7592 GCA_046303595.1 Bacteroidia bacterium | reverse complement strand
CTATAGATGGATGCTGTACTTTTAAGCTCACCGGACCGCTTATTAGCACTACCGAGGCACCACGTGCCGCCAGTTCTTCGGCAAGTGCATATCCCATTTTGCCTGAAGAATGATTCGAGATGTAGCGCACCGGATCAATGGCTTCGCGGGTAGGTCCGGCAGTAACAAGCACTTTCTTTCCGTGCATTTGGCGTGCAAGGTTGAAGAAGGTCTCTAGCCTTTGTACGATCTCATCGGGTTCTGCCATGCGTCCTTCTCCTACAAGGCCACTTGCCAACTCGCCCGAGGCAGGTTCGATAATGTAATTTCCGCGGTTCCGAAGCAGATCAACGTTGTTCTGTGTTGCCGGATGCCGCCACATATCGAGATCCATTGCCGGTGCAAAAAATACCGGGCATCTTGCCGAAAGATAAACTGCAGCCATCAGGTTGTGGCATGAACCATTTGCGCATTGTGCTAGCATGTTGGCACTCGCCGGAGCCATCAGCATGGCATCTGCCCACATGCCCAGTTCGACGTGGTTTGTCCAAGCGCCGTTTGGACCTGTTGTAAATGACGAAACAACTTCGTTTTTCGTGAGTGTACTTAAGGTAAGTGGGGTAATAAAGTCTTTCGAAGACTCGGTCATAATAACCCGAACCTCTGCACCTGCCTTAACCAGCAGACGAGCCAACAATGCGCTTTTATACGCAGCGATGCTTCCGGTTACAGCCAGAATAATTTTCTTCCGGAATAGCATCAACGAAACCTTTTAATTATTGCTCCGCATCGTCATTGAGCGGATTGCGGAAATATACTTTACCCTCCTGAAACTCGTTTATTGCTACGAGTGTTGGTTTCGGCTGGCGTTCATAATGCTTCGAAATTTCAATCTGTTCGCGATTTTCAAAGATCTCCTCTAAGTTATCATTGGAGGTAGCAAACTCCGCAAGCTTGGCATTAAGCTCCTCTTTCACATTCACAGCGATTTGATTTGCGCGTTTCGCAATGATTGTAATCGATTCGTAAACGTTACCTGTTTCTCCTTCCAGCGTTCTTAAATCGCGCGTGATTGTTGTATTTTCTGCTGCCATACGTTTTAAAATTTGTATTCGTTATACCGATTCAGGGCGCGTTCGTGAACAACCTTAGCCTGATCGGCAAACTTTCCGGGGGCAAATTTATCAATAAATCGATTATAATCATCAATAACCAATTTATATCGCTCCATTTTTTTACTTTCAACACTATTCTCAGCCAGTAAATAATTCGATTTTAGAATGGTAAGCATGATTTCGTCTTTGCTCCCTGAATTCGGGAACGCCTCCAGCAAATTTTTTAAGGCGATAACGGATGCCTTGTAATCCATCATCTTGAAATAGAGCATCGCCAGGTCAAATTCTTTCTTTTCAAGTTTTGCGCGCAACAAATCAATGTGCTCATTGCATTGCCCTACACGTGGACTATTGGGATATTTATTGATAAAAAGCTGCAATTGTTCGATGGCTTTGACGCTGTTGCTTTGATCGAGTGTGTAATCGGGCGAGCCCAGAAAATAACAATATGCATGCATGTAAGAGGCTTCCTCCGATTTATCGCTTGCAGGATAGGTCTTTGCAAACTGCTCAAAATGATAGGCAGCTGAAATCAGGTCGTCGAGGTAGTAGTTGCAGTAACAGTAATAAAAGTAAAGATCCTCTGCCCCCGATGTTCCTCGCGTTATGGCAACTAGTTCTTCAAGTAACGGATATGCACGCTGATAATCTTTCTTCTGGTATAACTCAAGCGCCGTTTTACGTTTCAAAGAATAGTCGGTGCTCTTAAGAACTTTCTGGTAATTGCTGCATCCGCAAAATACCCAACACGAAACTATACAAATGATTCCGAACAAATAACGCTTTGTCATGCAACAAATGTAGGAAAGATTATGCGATTGCGCCCTGTTCAACAAAACCGCGTTGAAAAGTTTGAAATAAATCTCACTGAAATCGGTAGATTAAAGGCTCAAAACATTACTTTTGCAGCCAAATTATAGATTGGTACAAAATGGATTTGTTTGAAAAATTGAAACAGAACAGAGGCCCACTAGGCACATACGCTAAAGATGTTCATGGGTATTTTACGTTTCCTAAACTTGAGGGTGAAATTGGTCCTCGCATGATTTTTCAAGGCAAAGAACGCCACAATTGGAGCCTCAATAATTATATTGGTTTGGCCAATCATCCTGAGGTGCGCAAGGCCGATGCCGATGCCGCAGCTCAATTTGGCATGGCCTATCCGATGGGGGCTCGTATGATGTCGGGCAATTCAAATTACCACGAACAACTTGAACGCGAATTGGCTGATTTCGAAAAGAAAGAAGATGCAATTCTATTGAATTACGGTTATCAGGGCATTATGTCGGCAATCGACGCTTTGGTCGATCGGCACGATGTAATTGTATACGATTCTGAATCGCATGCCTGTATAATTGATGGCGTTCGTCTGCATATGGGGAAGCGTTTCGTTTTTCCGCACAACGATATTAAGAATCTTGAAACGCAGCTCGAGCGTGCTACAAAACTGGTTTCCGGAACCAATGGCGCCATTCTCGTCATTACGGAAGGTGTTTTCGGAATGAGTGGCGATCAGGGTAAGTTGAAAGAAATTGTGGCACTGAAATCCAGATTCAATTTCCGCTTGATGGTTGACGACGCCCATGGTTTTGGTACGATGGGAAAAACAGGCGCCGGCACTTCGGAGGCACAAGATTGTATGGACGGTGTGGATGTTTATTTCGGAACGTTCGCAAAATCGATGGCGAGTATCGGAGCCTTCATTGCGGCCGATGCACAGGTTATCGAATATCTGCGGTACAATTGCCGTTCTCAGATTTTTGCCAAAGCACTGCCAATGCCTCTCGTAATTGGGGCACTGAAACGGCTCGAATTGTTGCGTACACAACCTGAGTTGAAAGATAAATTGTGGGAAATTGTGGATGCATTGCAGTCGCAGTTGCGTGAGGCGGGTTTTAACATCGGAAAAACAGAATCGCCGGTTACGCCCGTTCTCTTGAATGGTTCTATTCCGGAAGCAGCAAACCTTATCTACGATTTGCGTGAGAATTTTAATATTTTCTGTTCGATGGTGGTGTATCCGGTTGTGCCCAAGGGAATCATCATGTTGAGGTTGATTCCAACTGCCGTGCATACGCTCGAGGACGTAGCGTATACAATTGATGCGTTTAAAAGTATCAGCGGAAAGCTTCGCGCCGGAGCCTACGAGCGGGCAATGGAAAAAGTATTGTAGTTGGCCGAGTAATTACTTAAGCACATTCTCAAAATCAATTCGTTTTATAAATATACGAACGAGTTGTTTTGGTATTGAAATGCATCTCAAGGATGTAAATTCCCTTGCTGAAATTTTCGATTGTTACCGTGTTAGTGGCTTTCTGGCTTAAAAGAATGCGTCCGGTTGCATCGTACACCGTAATCAAATCAACAGGGAATGATAGGTTAATCTGTCCGTTTGTTGGATTGGGATATGCTGAAATGAAATTGGGTTTATGTTGTGCCGAAATCCCGGTAGAATTGGCATCTACAAAGACAGAATCGGTAACTGTGCAGCCCGATGCATCGCTGATACTTACCTCATACCATCCGGTGTTTAAATACACAGCAGTTGATCCATTTTGACTATTGGGATCATTCCACGTAAACGTATAAGGTGGTGTGCCTCCTGAAACCGATGCGCTTGCTGAACCCGAAAAGGTATTGGCCGTCGGTTCAGGTGTAGACATTAATACAGCGGTTAATGGCTCCGGCTCCAGAATTGTAATCGGGATAATCGCACTTTGGCACCCAACGGCATCCTCAATTCTGAGCAAATAAGTGCCCGCCGCAAATGTGCTTGCATTGTTAGAAATCACTGTGCCATTTACAATCCAAGTATATGGCATTATTCCACCGGATATGTCAACTTCAATACTTCCGTCGGCCATCCCCGAACAGCTAGTAGATACGCCTGATGCAGATAAATTAAGTGGCTCCGGATTTTCAAAATTAAAGGTAAGCGTGTCTGTACATCCGCGAACATCTGTTACAACAACTTCGTAAACACCGGCAGCGAGATTCGACAATGTATTTGCGCTAGAACCGGTTGACCATTCATAGCTAAGCGGAGGATAAAGTGTCGATGGAATTAATTCAATCGCTGCTGTAGAGGTTCCGGAACATGAAACTTCTGTTGTATATATATTTTCTATAGCAGAAGGAGCAGTCGTTATGAAAACCGAATCGGTAACCTCACATCCATCGGGATGAAAAATGGTAACGGTACTCCATCCTTCAGGCAATGATGAGTTTGTTTTTGAAGTGGCCCCATTGTCCCATAAAAATGTACATGTACTGAACATGCATTGGCAACCCGACGAATTTATGGTTGCTGTTCCATTGTTTCCTCCGGGACACGTCGGGGGCATCGTACCTCCGAATGAAACCACGTATGGATTTTGAAGCGAGTAGGTGATTTCTTCATAACAGCCTTGGTTATTCACGATACGGAGGCTGTAACTTCCGGCTGGTATATTTTCAAGTGCCGGTGTTGTAGCGCCGTTGGACCATAAGAAGGTATGGGTATTCGATGGAACTGTAAGTGAAGGATTAACCGAGCCATTTTCCAAACCATTGCACGTTGGATTAATGGTTGAAGCCCCGTTGCTCAGCGCACCGAAACCGCAATTTGCCGCGGTAAACGTAAAATGCCCGTCGCCTTGCGTTCCCATGTAAGCACCCCAAGAGATGCCGGCATTGGGTAAAACCGAATTCAACGTGTATTTGCGCAAACTAACCCCTTTTATGCCCGTTGGATTGAGGCTGTCGCGACGGGTTAAGGTTAAAAGCTCAACTGCAGCGTCGTTGTTTAAGTCTGCAATTAAAGGTGTTGACGCGAGATTTACGCCTGCTACCGGCACAATGAGTTCCTGCATCGAATTGTCGACGAAGTTTATAGAAAGCACACTGTTCCGAAAGCAGCCATTTGAGAAACTGTTCGTCGATACAATGGCTTCATCCAAACCATCGTTGTTCAAATCCGCAGCATTGGCAGCGGCAAAATGAATCGATCCAAGGCTATCAATAAACTGCACAGAGCCATCTTCTCCGTCGAGCATTATTTGGTAAAAATCGCTGTATGAAGGGGCCTCGCCTTTGTATACAACAGCAAAAGCATCGGTGTGCAAACTGCCTGTGAAATTTCCAAGTGCAAGTGCCGAACTCGACTCTGTGCCAGGAAAATTGGTGGACCATAGCGTGGTAAACGAAGCTCCATCTATGCAACGAATGGTTCCGCCGTAACCCTGAATGAAAACTTTCCATGTGCCGTTGGTTTCCTTCACAACAGAAGCCGGCGCTATAAATCCAAGTTCTGAATCTTCTGCAAGCATGGTGCTCGAAGCAAGCGATCCCTGCAAAAAGTTGCTTAATCTACATGCATAAAAATGTCCGCCCAGTGTTTCGCCGCCGGTTCCGAAAAAAATCCAAGGATTGTTATCGTTCCAAACATCAGCTACTACGGGAGAACAATAGATTTCAGCACTATCTGGAACAATAGCTTGTGCGATGAGGTTTCCGTTTGATGCATCCAAAAGCATGATTCGTCCGGGCGGACGGTCTGTGTCCCAAACCGGCGCTGCATGATCGCCTCCATTGCTAACCAGAATATCATTTATACCATCGTTTGTTACATCTCCGATAAAGCTTGGATTGTAAAAGTTGTATAATCCACTATCGGCAGGATTCGCATTGTACGGAAAGTAATCCCAAAGCAACTCGCCGTTTGCACCGTTAATGGCAAGCATTTGAGCCTGTCGACCTGTGATGAAAACATCGGGTATATTGTCGTTCGTGATGTCTTGAAATGCGGCACTTCCAAAAACTTCATTGCGTGAAGGTCTTTTCCACAATAGGGATCCGTTCGAGCCATTTACGGCAATAACGCCGTTGGTACTGGCTATTCCATCAACGCCGGCACCAAAAACAATGTCTTTAATCCCATCATTGTTTAAATCGGCCATTCGCGCAGACGAAAGGTTGGCTGTTGAGTCTATTGAATAGGTCCAAGAAGGATTTTGTGCGTTTACTTTTACACTGAGGAAAAGCAAAAAAATCAGAAGGCGGCGCAAGGTGTTCATCAATTCAAAGGTATTGAATTCGGTCTTTTATTTATATGCGAAATCAAACGGAGGAAAGCATTTATTTCGAGGTATTGGAAAGCGCGTTCAGTCTGTTTTCAAGTTGCTGTATGCGTTTATCCTGCTCCTTTATAATTTCCAAAAGCATCACTGGCAAACGGTCGTAAAAAACCGAATACGGCTCGACGGTATTGGGATCTGTAATTTCATTTCCGTTGGCATCTTTCGCAACAAGCCCGGTATTTCCAATCCATTCGCGTGCAGGGCCATACACGACAAGTTCCGGTAAAACCTGTTCAACATCTTCCGCGATGAGTCCTATTTCTTTTTGGCCGCCAAGTTGTGGCTTTAGTTGATATGAAACGGGTTTTAATGCAAAAATTCGGTCTTTATCTACTTTTAATGGCTGAACATTTTCTTTTACTTTAATTGTCGACGATTGAGGCCGCAATTCTCCACTCGAAGTACGAATCATAACGGTACCGCTGCCGCTTGTGCTGCTTCCCTGAATAAAGTTTCCTGCCGTTTGAATATCTCCATTGCTCCGCACCCCGCCCGCATCAGGTGTATTTGTTGTTCCAATGCGAAGCGCTCCGTTCAGGTAGCTGTCTCCATCCACTTGCAAATCATATGTCGTTGAACTTATACTTCCTATACGCACTCTTCCTGCAATATTGCTGGTTGTTGATGTTCCGTTTACCAATAACCCTTCTGTGCCAATCGTTAAATCGTGGAAAAGGGAAGGTGAATTGGTGCCAACGCCAACATAGCCGGTATTTGTAATCCATAATGCATCGGTACATTCATAATTCCCGGAACCTGTTCCTCTGACCGTAAAATTGGTATTGTTGCTCGAACAATTGATTGTTCCGGAGCCTCCGCTCTGGATTGCAGGTGTCCACGCGCTACCATTGTAGGTTAAAACGCTGTTGTTTGAAGGAGTCTGCGAAGAAACCGGAATTCCGTTCAATGCATTTGTATTGTTCGATAATAGCGCATAAGGCACGGAAAGCAGTTGTTTGGTCTCGCTGATGGTATAATTGTTTCCGCCGTTTAGGTCGGCTTCCATCTTAATAAAAAATGGCCCGAGGTTCCAGTTAATGGTGTTCATGTTTCCTGATGTTGGTGCACCTGAACCAATAATCAGGCTAACAAGTCCATTTGTGTTCGAGATGGTTTGATGAGTTTCGCTATAAACGCTAGCGCCTTGTTCGGTTGTTTGAAGTATGCTGATACGCATACCGATGGGTTGATTGACCCATAGTTCGCCTGAACTATTTCGAATCGTAGCCTGATAACTTATCTGATTAGGAACTTGTGCCCAAATGGCCATTGAACAAGTAAGACACAGAATGAAAAGGTTTGTCTTCAATTTTGAACTATTCATGCCCAGTAAGTTGAAAATTAATAAGTCGATCCTGAAAAAGTCCGATTCAGGAAAAAT
>JBKCFX010000078.1:0-3194 GCA_046303595.1 Bacteroidia bacterium | reverse complement strand
AATCGCCTTGCGACTTGATGCGCTGAATCTCGCGAAGCAGATCTCCAAAAAGCTTGCGGAGCTTCGTATAATCGTTAATCTGCACATAGGTTTTACCATTACGGCTAATCAGTTCGGCCACGTTTTCGCCTGAACCCTTTTCCATTACCCATTTGGCAACCAATTTTCGATTTCGCATGTGTGCTTATTCGATGCTTTTACCCGGTTCGATACGGTTCAACTGAAGCATTAATCCGTTGAGCAAATAGCTTTCGTATTCGGCCATGCCCACTTCGAGCGATGGCATTACGCCAATATCGACCAGTTTCTGATCGTAGATGTAATACAAGGCTACCAAATCGGCACGGGCTTCTTCGAGCGTATTCTGGTAGTTTTTTAAGGTAACATCGGGCGTTGCTACACCCGGTTCGAGCTGACCGCTGGCGTGACCAATCACCTCGTGCATATCGGTATGTAGTGCTGAAGCCAGATTGCCATATTTCTTGGCGCGTTCGAGCGTTTGTTCGTTCAGGGCAAACTCGGCAGAGCTGGGCGATTTGGCGCCGGCAATGTTGTAAGCGCTTACAATGTTGCCCAATGCAACCGATTTAGAGCCGTGCTGCTGACGAATCCAGTTGCTGTTTGGCAGGTTAATGCCGATTGGTGTTGATGGAGCAGCATCACCGCTTTCGACAATTACATTAATAGATTTACCAATGATGCCCTTCACTTCCTTTTTCTTATGATTGGGCATTAACGGCGCGTTGTCCTCGAACCACTGAGCATTTTTGGCAATGGTCTCAATCAACTTGGTAGCTTCAAAGTCTTTAATCGAAACAACGGCTTCGAAGGTTCCGCGTTTTCCCAATGCATCCTGATACACTTCGATAAAGCCGTTCACATTATCGATGGTAGAGTTTACGTCCGATACCCAGGCTATGTTGTAAGCATCAAATTTCTCAAGATCACCTGTTTTGTAATATTCAACCAACAATTCGAGCGATTTTTTCTGTTCAGGTGTTTCTGCAACGGTAACCGCTTTTTCGAGCCAATAAACAATCTTTTCGATCGCAGCCGAATACATGCCGCCAACCTTCCACGTTTTTTCGACCAGTTTGCCGTTTTCCTTTACTAGCTTCGAATTTAAGCCATGTTCAACCGGAGCTTTGTCATTTGGATTATTCAATGCAGCGTAAAAATCTTCAACTTCTTTTTGCGTTACACCTTCGTAAAAATTGTTTGCAGACCCTACAATGTTGTCAATGCCCGATTCCAGATTTACGGTTTTTCCATCAACCAAGGGGTCAAACAAGATAGGTGTTAGCCAACCAATAAATTCGAGTTTATCATTCATCCCCAATGGCAATTTCTCGTTGGGTGTATTCATGATCAAGGTGCTCAGGAATGATTTCTCAAATTCGGGAAGAATTTTATCGCTGGCATAGTGATGGTGAATGCCGTTCGAAAACCAAACACGCTTGGTGTAGGTTTCAAACTTTTGGAAATCGGCCGATTTACGGTCGCCGGTGTATCCTTCCCAAATGGCTTCGAGTGTTTTACGAATGGTTAGGTTATTTTTGTATTTCTGATCCCAGATAATATCTCGTCCGCACAATGCAGCTTCGTAAAGGTAATAGGCCAATTCTTTCTGTTTGGCCGATAACTTTTCAAAGCCCGGAATTTCGTAGCGAAGTACCTGAATGTCGGCAAAGCGTTCGGCTTCGACCTGAAAGGGTTTTGTGGTTTGTGCATTTAGCTGAATTGCAAGCATAGCTGCAGAAATTGCGAGAAGAATTGGCTTCATGGATTCGAATGTGAAGGTGCAAATTTAGACTTTACGGAACACGAACCAAACGGCCAATACCATACAAATGAATGCAGCAAGATGGTTCCAGTTTAACTTTATGGATTTAAAGAAAAATACTGCTATGAGTGTGAATATCGTTAAAGAAATCACTTCTTGAATAATGCGCAGCTGAATGAGATTAAATGGGCCACCCTGGCTCTCATGACCAATTCGGTTTGCTGGAACTTGAAAGGCGTACTCAAATAATGCGAGGCCCCAACTTGAAAGAATCAGGCCGGGAACACCAAGCTTTATCCAAACCGATGTTTCTTTTAAAAACAAATGTTTGTACCAGGCCAGTGTCATAAACACGTTCGAAATCAAAAGCAGTAAAATTGTAAGGGCGGCCTTATTCATCTCTTCCGTTTCTTTTTGGGTTCTTCGGGTTCGGCCGGACGAAGGAAAATATCGTCTTTTGTTTTTGGACGTAATGCTCCGTACCACCTAAAGTTTTTAAGTTTCAGCTCCTCGGGATTGGCTTTTTCAAGTGGTAGCAATTGGGCACTCGGTTTTTTGAGGAAGGTGATGCGGCTAACCTCGTTCGAATCGAGAAAAATCACCATATCGCTGCATTCGGCTTTGTTGATGCCAATGTAGCGCCCTTTTTCGTCTTCTGCATAATACACCGATTGCCCGTTGCCGCGCACATTTACCTTGCGTAGCTCCGAATTGATGAAATGTCCAGTGATGTCTTTCCCTTTTATCTGGTTGTAATGCACCGTATCGACTTCCGATATAATGAATGCATTGTGCCGTAAATACAAGGTTTCGAGCTCGTCGTTGGCGAGTTGAATCCGAACGCTGTCGCCCAGCAATTGATTTTTCTCGTTCCACAAAACAGGTCGGCCAAAAAGCCGCATCAATGAATCGGTTTCGTTGTAGGTTAAGGAATCACATTTCCCCTGAAAGTCGCGTTTAAAAAACCGCACATGATGAAATGCGAAGAATGTACGCTTCTTTATGAGCGTATCGGTAATAGATAGCAGCGTATCGCCGTGCACGTATAGCGTATCTTTGCCGAAAATTTTTTCCATCGCTGCACGATCGGTCATCAGAATATGCTCGTTGGCTTCGAAATAATCGGCATAATTTCCGGTAAGCACAAGTTGATTGGCCGAATCGCGGATAACAGCATTCTGCCGAACGCGGCCGAGTTTTTTCTTGCGGTCGTAATAGATTTTATCGCCGCTTACTTCCTGCCCTTTGCTGATGATGCGCGCATTTTTTCCAAATTCACTAACATCGTTGCGCGTGTCGTAAAATCCGTTCTCGCAGTAAATGGTATTGGCTTCTGATCGAATCCAGGTTGGTCCGGTGAAAATGGCCGATTCGCTTGTTGTATTGTACTGCAGGCTATCGCCGGTCATGG
>JBKCFX010000077.1:0-4669 GCA_046303595.1 Bacteroidia bacterium | reverse complement strand
ATATGAAGACTAAACATAAAAGTTTAAATCTTAATCCAATAAAAGTGCAAAAAATATTTAAAAAAAATAATCGCAAGGGTCTAATAAATTATGTAGCAAAATTAATTAAATTCCAAATGATCTTAACGTTATACAAAACATTGTTTACATATTAATAACAATGTCTCGTTCATTATTAAAAAGAAACGGTAGATAGTCTTACTCAAAGTATTGCCCCTTAAGTTAAAGAGCGTTTCAGCTTAACCACTTTAATTTAAGAGATAATGTACATTGAACTAATTCAATAGATTTTATATCACTTAACAACAAACACTAACCCAAAATTTACTTCGACCGAATCGCATCAACCGGATTTAGCCGCGCAGCCGAAATAGCTGGAGCAATGCCCGAAACCAACCCGATGCTTCCGGAAATAATTAATCCAAGCAAAATATTGGTTCCGCTTAATACCAGTTTAAAATCCATTCCGCCCGATAATGCAAGGGTTAGCATGAAGATAAGCAGCAAGCCGATGATTCCCCCAAACATCGACAGCAGCATCGACTCAAACAAAAACTGGAAAAGAATAAAATAGTTTTTCGCACCCAGCGATTTTTGAATGCCGATAATGTTGGTGCGCTCTTTTACCGAAACAAACATGATGTTGGCAATGCCGAAGCCTCCAACAAGTATCGAGAAGAACCCAATAAATCCGCCGGCAATGTTTACAACACCAATCAACTGATCAAATCCGTTCGAAATTAGTTTGGCTTCGTTTAATGCAAAATTATCTTCTTCGCGCGGAGGCAAACGGCGCTGTGCACGCATGATTCCGGTCAACTCGTCGAGCAAAGCCTGATTTCTAACACCTTCTTTTGCGCGAACTGCGATGTAGGGATTCATATCGTCGCTGCGAATATCAACCCTGCTTCTTGCATAATTCAAAGGAATTATCGAGGCATTATCGAGACCGAAATCGATGAGATTTTGGCCTTCACGCTTAAATACACCAACCACATTCACTTTATCGCCGCGCAGAAAAATTGTTTTCCCAATGGGATTGCGATTTCCGAATAGGTTATCGGCTACCGTTGCACCAATTACTACCACTCCCCTGCCCGCTTGCATTTCGGCTTCCGTAAAATACCTTCCCTGCTGAATTTCGAAACGCTTAATTTGTTCGTACTGCTCCGAAACACCCGAAATCTTTACATTTTCGGCACTTGCACTTCCGTATTTAAAGGTAACATTTGCCTCAACTAAAAAAGCAACGGCACTTACCGTCTGCGCTTTTGAACGGATAGCATCCAACTCATCGAGGTTTGGAACAGGCCTGTTCATGTACTTCCACCAAGGGTAGTCGGAACCAAATGTCCATGGCCACTTTTGCACGTAAACCACATCATCGCCGAGCGATGAAATGCTTTCGTCGATGTTGTTGCGAATAGAATCGACCATCGTGAACACCGAAATAATGGCGAAGATTCCAATGGTAATGCCCAGGAGCGATAAGAATGTACGCAACTTGTTTTCGACCAGCGAAATCCAGGCAAAACGAAAACTTTCGGTAAATAGTCGGAGAAAAAGTATCATTGGCTCTCCTTCATGCGTGCAATGGCAACCAAGGGATCATCGGCCTTGAAAACGGCATTCCCCGCTACCAGCACATTGGCTCCGGCATCAAAGAGTGCAGCAGCATTATCGGGACCAACTCCCCCGTCGACCTCAATTAGCGCATCTGCATTGCCTTCGTCCAACAAAGCGCGTAACTGCCGCACTTTATCGTAGGTTGAAGGTATAAACTTCTGTCCACCAAAGCCCGGATTAACGCTCATGACCAAAAACAAATCGGCATCTGCTAAAACAGAATCGAGCGCATGCACCGGTGTACCGGGATTGATGGCCACACCGGCTTTACTGCCCAATGAACGGATGCTTTGCAAGGTGCGGTGAATGTGCGTGCTAGCTTCGATGTGTACGGTAATCACATCGGCTCCGGCTGCGGCAAACTCCTGAAGATAACGGTCGGGCTGCACAATCATCAAATGCACATCGAGCGGCTTCTGAGCAATCTTCTTAACGTGTTGCAGGATTGGGAAGCCAAACGAAATATTCGGAACAAAAACACCATCCATCACATCTACGTGAAACCAATCGGCTACGCTTGAATTTACAAGCATTACATCCTTATGCAGGTGATTAAAATCGGCCGATAAAATGGATGGAGCGAGTAAGCGTTTCATGCCGCTAAGGTAATCCTTGCAGGCGGAATTAAAAAATCAATACACCGTTACCAACCAATCGATCATTGCGGTTGTGAGTTGTTGATTATTCGCGCCAACAACCTTCGATTTTACAATAGGTTCATCCTCTTCCATGCGCGTTGTTGTAGAAAGAGGCGGTACAGTTGAGCCGGTATTGCTTCCTGAAGTGGGACGAATATCTGCCAAACTCTCAGTTGTTGCAGGCACATCAGCCAAGTCGGGAGGACCGGTGCATTGTACTTTTACGTCGTTTACTTCTTCATAAGCAACATCCTCTTGAATTGGCGCATTCGCATTGGGCACAACTTCATTTCCGGTTTGCTCATTTTCGGTCGATGTAGCCCGTCCTTGATTCATTTCGGCGCTTTCAATACGAGGTTGCACTACATTGCTTTCTGTTGGCTGTTTTACGACCATTTCGTTTTTTCCACCTTGCGGGCCCGGCAAAACATAAAAGAATAACAGCATAGCAGCCGCTGCAGCCAATCCAATTCCGCCAATCCAAAAAATCAAACCGCGCCGATGATCCTTTTTAGGGCCGCGATCGAATGCTTCCATCAAGTTATCTTTTACTGCGTCGGATGCCTTTTCAACAGGCTCAGGCTCCATTGTATCAAGCGCAAGCAACATCGTTCTGATTTCGGCATATGCTGCTTCATCGATTCCTTCGCTTCGTAAAATTTGCAGTTCATCCGAATTCAAATCGGCGTATTGCTTGGCACGCACCCAAGATTCAAATCCGTCCTCGAATGTATGGTTATCTGTTTTCATGTTGTTAAATGCTGAAATTGAGGTAAACGAGCGGCAATTTTCCGCAAGGTGTAAAACAAACGGCTTTTCACAGTGCCTTCGCTACATTGATGAATTTCGCTGATTTCCTTCAACGACAGTTCATCGAAATACCGCAAAACAAAGGTGCTTTTATGAGGCTCATCGATGCTTTGCAACACTTCTTTCAGTTTTGCGGCAAAGGCTTTTTTGTCGATCCGCTCGGTAATTCCGGGATCACCGGCTTTGAGTTCGGGCGCATTGTCGAGCGATACGGCATGTCCTCGGCGCCCGGCTTTTCGGTATTCCATCTTGCATAAATTCGTGGCAACGGTATAAACCCAGGCTTTGAACGAGCGTGTTACATCAAACAACTCGGGCTGCCTGGCAATTTTCATAAACAATTCCTGCAAAAGATCCTCACTCAATTCACGGTTTCGCCACAGCATTTTCATGAAATAGCCCATGAGTTTATCGCTGTAGCGGTCGTACAAGATTGAAAATGCATTGCGGTCGCGGTCGATGATTCGCTGCATCAGCTCTTCATCTGTCATCAGAGCTGTGGCTTTATTCATACGTTATCTTTTTTCCGCTTTTGGATGAAACCAATGCAATTAGCGCCTTCACCTTTGCGCGTTCTTCCTGTGAAATGCGTTCGCCGGAACGATAAAGTGTTACCAATCCGGGCAATAAATTGGCTGTAACACGCACATACGAATCGGAAGATGGAATATTCAGAAAGTCTTTTTCGAAGGATGCACTCAGATAAAATGCTCTGAGTTGCGCCGTTAAATCAGATTCGTTTTTTTGCAGGAGAGCCAGCGGTCCAATCGGGAAAAGCGATTGCGAAAAAGCATTAAGTAAATCGGGACGAAGCGAAAGCGAAACATATACGGGTTTGGAGGTCTTATTGCTCAGAAGACGCATTAAATCGTTTGCATCATTAATGGAATTGACCTTTAGTGATGGATCCCATGCATTTAAACTCCGTCGAAGCCATACCTTATCTTCGAGCATTGCAAGCGAAATTACACGCGCATTGGGAGCACTTAGCCAAAGCGGATAGGTGTCGAACTCGCCGTTTGTGATGATTAATGCGTCGGTACCAGCAATTGTGGCACTCATTTTTGCGATGATCGTTTGTCCCTGGCTAATCTGACCGGCAGCTTGATATGCTTCCAAGGCACGATTACGAGCCATCATGTCGTTATTGCGCTCAGCAATCCAAGCCATTTCGGGCAACAGCAGCGGATGCGTTAATCCTCCTTTCTTCACTGCTTCTCTAAGAAATTCGCCAGCGACCGATTTATTTCGGTTTTGGCGCAATTTCATATAGTTTAATTCAAAGGATGCTGCTATAGATTGCTCTGCTTCATTTACCAGTGCGCTTAACTGCATTTCTTCTGCTTGGGTAAGATGCCCTTCCGAAGCCGTAAAATCATTTCTCTGACTAGTGTATGCGTTGAGCCAGTATTCGGGCTGCTTCACTGTTTTTTCCAAAGAATTCGCTTCGTCGCTTTCGGCTTGCATCATAGCCGGTTCCCGACTCTTTGCCGTCGATTCGAGGCGCTGTGGCTGAATAACAGATTTTTGAACCGACTTCTTCGAAGTAGGTTGCCCCGCCTGCGCAATTAGCAATCCGGGAAAAAGTAAAATAT
>JBKCFX010000076.1:0-8664 GCA_046303595.1 Bacteroidia bacterium | reverse complement strand
TCATTGAAATTATAGCCTGTTTTCCGCCCGTCGAAAGAAATGGTTTTGAATGTCTCCGTTTTTCGGTCGAACTGCGCCAAGCCTTTGTTCCAGAATGCGACCCAGAAATTTCCGTTTAGGTCTTCAATAAAAGCTGTTGGCTTATTGCAGCCGGGTTCGAATGGGTTATCGGGATTGAATACATACCGTTTAAACCGTTCGGTTTCGGGATTAAAAACCGAAATTCCTCCATCCTCTATGGCAATCCAAATTAATCCTGTACGGTCCTGAAATAACTCAACGATAAGATTGCCACTCAGGCTATTGCTATCAAGCGGATTGCAAGTAAAGTTGGTAAACGTCTTGCCGTCGAAGCGCGACAATCCGCCCTCTGTTCCAACCCAAAGAAAGCCGTCTTTGTCGAGCAATGTGCTGTGAACGGCATTGTTCGCAAGTCCCTGCTCGGCCGTATAGTTGAAATACCGCATGGCCGCCTCCTGTCCGCTCAATACCAGCGGCAAAAAAAGGAATACAGAAATGACCTTGCGCAATACTTCTAACATAAGCTAAAATCAAAAGTAATTTATGGTCGCGAAACAAAATCATTACAATTTGTTAACGGCCTCAATGGCTTCATAAGTGGCCATATTTTTAACACAAGTGGTAAAATAAAAAAGGCCGCCTGTTTGGGGCAGCCTTTTATTTCGGGTTTCTATTGGTCTAAGGAAATACGCCCAATGAATTGTACGACGTCGCAATCTTCTTAATTGCCGTAACAAAAGCTGCTGTGCGTAAATCGGGAACACCGGCACCACTGTGCAATTCGCTACGGATGGCGTGGTATGCGGTAATCATTGTTTCCTCTAAACCAGAATAAACAAGATCGAGCTCATCGGCACCGCGTTCAATTAGATCACGTTGAGCAGCTGTTGCCATGTTGCCTGTCATTTGCTCAACAACACTTAACATATTGCGTCCGGCTGCCTCATCGTAACGCTTGCCCAAACGACCAAAACGCACGTGGCTGATGTTTTTCAAATATTCAAAATACGAAACGGTAACACCACCGGCATTTAAGAAAATATCGGGGATGATGTAAATACCTTTCTTGTTAAGCACTTCTTCGGCATCGGCAGTAACCGGACCATTGGCCGCTTCGGCGATGATCTTACACTTGATGCGGTCGGCGTTGTCTTTGTTAATCTGGTTTTCGAGCGCTGCAGGAATTAACACATCGCACTCGAGTTCCAAGGCTGCATATTTGTCGATGGTGGTTGTTCCCGGGAAATTGAGAATGCTTCCGGTTTTGTTGCGGTGCGCTTCCAAAGCCAGCGGATCGATTCCATCGGCATTGTAAATGGCCCCATCCCATTCGGCAATGGCAACGATTTTACCGCCACCCTGATGCACAAATTTGCAGGAATGGAATCCAACGTTTCCAAACCCTTGAACCACGAATGTTTTTCCGGCAATTCCCGGAGTCATTCCCCAGCGTGCGCAGTCTTCGGCAACACTTAATGCTTCGCGTACGCCATAGAACACACCCAATCCGGTTGCTTCTTTACGACCGCGAATACCGCCCTGCGAAACAGGCTTTCCGGTTACACAGCCCAAGGCATTGATTTCGTTCGGGAAGAATGTTGCATAGGTATCTACAATCCATGCCATTTCGCGCTCGCCCGAACCATAATCGGGCGCAGGCACATCGATGCCGGGACCAATAAAATTTTTCTTGATTAGTTCTGATGTATAGCGGCGTGTAATACGCTCCATTTCATCGGCAGAAAGCTTGCGCGGATCTACTTTAATTCCGCCTTTTGCTCCACCAAATGGCACATCTACGATAGCACACTTGTAGGTCATCAAGGCCGAAAGTGCCATTACCTCGTCCTGGTTAACGCCCATGCTATAGCGAATACCGCCTTTTGTTGGGAGTTTGTGGTGGCTGTGCTCTGAGCGGTATGCCTCAATTACCTGATAATCGTTTCCGATTTTAACCGGAAAGCGTATCTGATAAACACTATTGCAGTGCTTGATTTGTTCGAGAATACCTTCGGGCACATCAATAAACTTGGCTGCCCGATCGAAATACTTGAGGACATCGTTAAAAAAACTGGCCTCATGGTTGTTCGAATGATCTGACATGAATTCTTTTTTTTGTTTGAAATGGGATTATTGGGCGCAAACGTACATATTTTTTTTACGAATATGCAAGACTCATTAAATCATATTTATCCTTTACCTAAACAATACGCTTTCATGAATTTGAGTTCGATATGCGCCAGAGCTTCGGAAAATACTTTACAAGCCAAATGGCAATTGACAGGCTGCCTGCAATAAAAAAAATCAGGCAATACGATTTTATACCCAGACTGTAGAATTCATCAGTCATCCAAATAGAGTTTGCCGTAATCCAAAATGTTACCGACAAATTCGGCAAAAAATCGCCCATGTTTTTCCTGCAAATGCAAGTTAGGTATACCGATAACAACAAAGTGGGTACAATCATAATCAAGCCCAAAGGTCTCCAAACCAAAGCCCAGCAGGCATCCTTTATGAGCCAGAAAGGCAAGTGCAAGTTCTCTAATAGGCGCAGTCGCATGGCGTAAATTTAGTGCGAATTGGCGTTTCTGTAATGCCAATAAATCTATTGTAAACGAATTTATTTTCCGCAAATCGGAAGTAAAAACCAATCGGTTTTTGTCGTTGATTTGTTGATGTGCACGAAAGATGTTTTTTCGCACCAATCGAAATACGTTGTATTCGCGCTCAAAACACTACATTTGCTTGATTTGTATGCAATGGAGCATCTGCTTTCTTTTTATAACCTAGCTACCGCTAGGGTAAATCTGCTTTTCGAGCGTGAGATCGACCAAAAATTCGAATACCACAATTTAAGACATACGCTTGATGTGCTTGAACAAGCCGAAATTATCGGTCGTGCCGAAGGGCTAAACAATAACGACTTGTTGTTGCTTAAAACGGCTGCTCTTTTTCACGATACCGGCTTTGCCACAACAAGGAAAAACCACGAGCAGGCCGGAGTCGATTTCTTTCATAATGTATCGGCCAACCTAGAAATAAGTGAAAAGGAAAAGGAAATCATTTGCTCCTGTATTCTGGCTACGCGCATGCCGCAAAGCCCAAAGAC
Source organism: Bacteroidia bacterium (assembly GCA_046303595.1). Taxonomy (GTDB): domain Bacteria; phylum Bacteroidota; class Bacteroidia; order M30B66; family M30B66; genus CAMCXT01. The sequence goes on along the minus strand of JBKCFX010000076.1, from coordinate 5,534 downwards.
ACATCTTGAGCAGGTTTTATGCGATGCCGATTTGGACTACCTTGGCCGAAGCGATTTTTTTGTCATTGGCGACGCTCTGCACCGCGAAATGCTTTATGCCGGAGAAATTCAGCCCCAAGACTCTTGGAACGATTTGCAGATTCGCTTTTTAGAAAACCATCAATACAAAACCGCCTATGCAATCGAATCGCGGAAAAAAGGACTTGATGAGAACCTGCGATTGCTGCGGCTCGGATTGAGAAAAGCTCCTTAATTCACAGTAAACAATTCCTTCTCGCCTTTTCCTTTTAGCAGAACCATTCCAATCGAATGTGTCGAAAATTCTTTTCCTAATCTTTCTCGCGTTTCCTTGGTGATTACTACGCGCATCGGAAGTCCATTGCTTTCAACACGCGCTGCTATATTCACATCGTCGCCCATTACATCGTAAACAAACCGGGTTTTTCCTACTATACCACCAATAACGCTGCCCGAATGAATTCCTATTCGGCATTGCCACTGCAATTTCGTTTTTGCATTACGATCGTTTAGAAATTCAATAAACTGAAGCGCTGTTTCTGTTAGCTTTTCGGCATGCTTGTTTTCTCTATCGTGTAATCCGCAAACAGCCATATACGCATCGCCAATCGTTTTGATTCGGGTAACATTCTGCGCTTCACAAATTTCATCGAATGCTGAAAAAATGGACGACAACTCTTCGATTAAATCAACGGGACTTAAGGCTGATGCAACCTGCGTAAAACCAACAAAATCGCAAAACAAAATACTCACTTCGTTGTGTACCTCGGGCGTATGTTTCCCTTTTTGAATCAAGTCGTTGATTACTTGCTCGGGCAATAGAATGCGTAAAAGGCTCTCCGATTTTTTTCGCTCCTGTTGTAAATCAATCTGGGTTTGAATCCGCGCCAAAACGATATCAGGATTAAACGGCTTTGTAATAAAATCTGCGCCTCCCGCCTTAAATCCTTTCGTTTCATCGTTTACCTCATTGAGTGCGGTGAGAAAAATAACCGGGATTTTCGATGTCCTTAAATCGGCTTTAATTCTTTTGCAAACCTCATAGCCATCCATACCAGACATCACGATATCCAATAGAATGAGATCAGGTAACGAATTTTGCTGCAAAAGCTCTAAGGCTTTTTCCCCAGATTTAGCAACTTTAATTCTGTAACGCCCTTGAAGCAGTGAAGACAACAATTGAAGGTTTTCTGCTGCATCATCAACGATAAGCAATAGGGGCAGTTCCTCAGAATTAAACATAGTCTATTGCTGTTAATCGGACTAATGCTTCGTCGAATTCAAATTGCTCAAGCTGTTTTGCAGCTTCAACGATTGCCAATCGTTCCTTATCGGTGAAGACATAGGCTTCCAAAATCTGACTTGCAAAAATTGCTGCTTCAGGATTATTTTCCTGGATGAGCTTGCTGAGTTTGGCGATTTTTGCTTTTGCCTCTTCCGGCGATTGTTCTGCCTTATTTGATTCCTCGGAAACATCTGAAACGGGCAGATTCTTTACTATTACTGCAATCAGTCGATTGTTTTCTTCAATTAGGGTATTTAAATCGTCGGTTACCGGCAAATCATTCGCAGATTTATTTTCAGCTGCAGCGCTCTTAAATTGTTGAGAAAGCAATACACTGCGTTCATAGAGCTGATCAGCGCCCATATTACCGGCAACTCCGGCAAACGCATGCATCAACGCGGCCAGTTCAGTTGCGTTTCCTTCCCTAAGATACTCAGCAATTTGGTCGCCCAAGCTACCATATTTTTTAGTGAACGAACGAAGTAATTTGAAATAAACGCTTTCATTATTGCCACTGCGATAAAGCCCGGCTTCTGTATTCAGTCCTGCTATTTTAAATTTCTCCTCTGATTTGTTTTCTTTTGCTTCTGTTTGAGCCGATTCCTGATGATCAGGGATTCGCCCTGTATGTTTACAAATGGCCGCATAAAGCAACAATGGATCGATTGGTTTGGTAATGTGGTCGTTCATGCCGGCTTCGAGGCTTTTCTCGCGTTCGCCCTTCATGGCATGCGCTGTCATGGCAAGTATGGGCAATGTCGAACACTCCGGCTTTTTCCTGATTTCTCGCGTCGCCGTTAATCCGTCCATGTAAGGCATTTGGATGTCCATCAATACAATTTCGTATGTATGTCGGTTAACCTTGTCGATTGCTTCAATTCCGTTTGTGGCAAAATCGGCTTCAATCCCCACATCGGCCAATAAATCAAGGGAAAGTTCCATGTTTATTTCATTGTCCTCCACAACCAACACTTTGGCTCCTTTCAATGCTTTTCGGAATACGTCAACTCCAATTACCAACTCTTCTTTGGTTTTTAATGCTGGTGTATCCTTGTATAAAATATGGCTAATTGTTTCAAATAACGACGACTGATTGATTGGCTTCAGCATGTAAGCGTCAATGAGTTTTTGGCCGGCAGCTTCACGCACCATATCTACACCAAATGCCGTTACCATTACAACCGATGGCGTGTGTGCATCGTTCATTGCTTTGATGTTGTGCACCAGTTGCAAACCGTCCATGCCCGGCATTCTCCAATCAACAACCATCAATGAAATCGGGTATTCGGAGGTGTTTTCGCGGTTGTAAATTGCCAAGGCTTCAATACCATCTCGAGCTACTAACACCTTAAATCCAAAACTTGTTAGCATTTCCTCGAGTACCATTCGGGCGCTTTCTGAATCATCTACTAACAAAGCCTTTAAGCCACTAGCGTTTTTCATAATAGGCCGCAAGGGTTCACTCTGTTCTTCGCGATGGAAAAGCGCCGTAAACGAAAATTCACTGCCTTTGCCCGGAATGCTTTTGACTGAAAATTCGCCTTGCATCAATTCAACGATACGTTTGCAGATTGCAAGACCCAATCCTGTTCCTCCGAATTTTCGGGTGGTCGACAAATCGGCCTGCTGGAATGGTGCAAACAAGCGCTGAACTTGATCTTCAGTCATGCCAATGCCAGAATCGGAAATGGTAAATCGAAGTTTCAGCTCCTGGTTTTGGGTAGGCTCTTGTTTAACATCGAGCTTAATTTCTCCTCGATCGGTAAATTTTGTTGCGTTATCGAGCAGGTTGAGCAAAACTTGCCTGAGCCGCAATCCATCGCCATTGAAATACTCCGGAATCTGCGGATCGGTGTGGATTACCAATTCGACATCGTTCTTCTTCTGAAGCTTCACGTTAACGGCATCAACCACTTCAGAAATTACATTTTCGAGACGAATGCCCTCGTTTTCGAGCGATAATTTGCCGGCCTCAATTTTCGAAAAATCAAGAATGTCGTCGATAATGCGCAGCAGCGCCTTAGCAGACACTTCAATTTTTGAATTATAACTCGCCTGCGTTGGATTCAGCTCCGACTTTTTCATCAGGTAATTCATCCCGATAATGGCATTCATAGGCGTGCGGATTTCGTGCGACATGTTTGCCAAGAAATCACTTTTAGCGCGGTTGGCACTATCGGCCATTTCCCGTAAAATGAGCAATTGGTCGTAGCGCTCTTTGAGTAGTGCATTTGTTTTTTTTACCAAATCGAGGTTTCTGCCGCCGAACGATGCAAAAATGCCAAGAAAGAACGGCGCGGTATTAATAATCCACAACAGTTGCGAATTAGTCTGACTTAACAACAGGGTCTCAACAGAAATGGAGCCATAACGCGAGTAGGCTTCTATTAGCGTTCCAATTATCGGGAATAAACACCCGAATATGGCACCATAGAAAGCATAAACTTGCTGCTCTGTTTTTAGGGATTTCCGAATGAACGATTTGTTAATACTCGTTTCAGGCATTTCTGATGCAGCTTTTTTGAGGCTTTATTTCTGATGCGAACTTAAAAAATAAATCCGACTTATCTGAGACATTGCTTATCGCCATTTATTCAGGATTAGTACCTTCGCACAAAATCACCTGGGTTAAAACTTATGAGTAATTCGTCTATCCGTCCGATACAATCAGATACCATTTTGGTTCCTACCGACTTTTCAGAAGTTGCTCTTTACGCGCTTCGTCATGCGGCTCATTTGGCCAAGATTTTTAAACGGAAGATTACCCTTTTGCATGTAATTGATGCGGGAGGAATTCTGAGCTCTGCTTCGAGTCGGAATAAAAAAGAAGAAGAAGCGCGTGCGGAATTGAAAACGCTGGCGGAAAAAACCAAAGCAGAATCGGGCATTGAAACCAATTTCGTTACTCGATTTGGGTCAATTTTCGACGAAATCGGAGAAGCCGCTGAAGCAGAAAACGCCTCACTTGTAATCATGGGAACACATGGCGTATCGGGCATGCAACACGTAATTGGAAGTAAGGCGCTAAGGGTTATCAGTCATTCCAACCGTCCATTTGTTGTAGTGCAGAAAAAAGATATCCGCGAGCATGGCTACAAAAACATTGTGTTGCCAATCGATTTCTCGAAAGAAACCAAGCAAAAGTTGATTTGGGCAGCGGAACTTGCTAAAGCATTTGGTTCGCATTTTCACATCTTGGCCGCACACGAAAGCGATGAATACGCCTTACGCGCAGTTAAAAACAACATTGCATATGCCGAAAATTACCTCCGCGAGCACAATTGCACTTTTTCGGTAAGCCAGGCTCCGAAAGGCGATTTTGTAAAAGAAACCATCCGGTTTTCAAATTCGGTAGAAGCCGATTTGATTATCATCATGACCAACCCCGAAAAAGATTTGGGTAACTTCATCATTGGTGCTGAAGAACAAGACATCATTGCCAACGATTCGTTGATTCCGGTTATGACATTAAACCCGGTTGATACCAGCAAAGCGGTTAACGGACATCTGTTTAACTTCGGCAATTTCTAAGTATTCCAGCCTCCTAAGGATGCGCTTATTTTCCCTGTGATATTTTCCAAAGATTTGGGAAATATTTAACAAGCCAAATTGCGATTGAAATGATTCCGGCAACAAAAAAATACAGGCAATACGATTTAATTCCTAAGGCGTAAAATTCATCCGTCATCCAAATGGAATTAGCCGTAATCCATAGTGTTACTGAAGCGTTCGGAAGAAAATCCCCCATGTTTCGGCGGCATCTCCACGTGAGGTAAACCGACAACAACAAAGTGGGCACAATCATAATCAAACCCAAGGGCCGCCAAACCAAAGCCCAACATGCGTCTTTTATCAACCAAAAGGGCAAATGTAAATTTTCGAGCAGGCGCAATCGCATGCCGCTAAGTTAAGCGATGCGCTCCCAATTTTCGCTTTTCAACAGGCCAATATTAACAACTCAAAAAAATGTTTTGAAAAACGCTCAGGTATTCGCAGCAATTTTCGTCATCTAAACCGGATTCAAAACCAACCGGTTAAACGAGTCGGAATATGATGCGCGAAAAAAGCTATTTCCACCGAATTCTCTCTTTCTTACTATTCTTCTTCTTAACCCTCTGTTGTTCTTCGCAGCTTTTTGCTCAGGAGAATTGCAACAACGGAATCGACGATGATGGCGATAATCTTGTAGATGTTTTTGATCCCGATTGCCCTTGCGATAACGAAATACTCC
>JBKCFX010000075.1:0-10890 GCA_046303595.1 Bacteroidia bacterium | reverse complement strand
ATTTCAGCATCTGTAGAAATTGGTTTTTTTGCTGCCGTAATCGCCGCATTAATCGGGATAATACTCGGCGCATTTTCCGGATATTTCGGAAACGACCGCTTAAAAATTTCCAGAAGTACACTTCTATTCGGCATTCCCGGTTTGGCATTTGGAATTTTCTGGGCATTTCAGGTGCGCAGCTTTGCAATTACCGATGCTATGGCAGAAGGATTCTTACAATTTACCGCATCTTTTTTCTGGAGTTGTATACTCGTTTTAGCAACAACATTTCTCTTCATCACTTGTAGTAGAATATTGCGTAAGCTGCGTTGGTTTTCGAAGCCTTTGATTTTTCCGATCGACAACTTCATACAGCGTTTTACAGAAATCTTCATCGCAATACCCAAACTATTGCTAATCTTTATTTTCGCTGCTTTGTTCCGCGAACGAAGCATGTACCTTGTTATTCTGCTCATCGGCCTAACGCATTGGACCGGTATCGCACGATTAATACGCGCTGAAATGTTTCGCACCCGCGATTTACCATTTGATGAAGCCGGCAGAGCAATAGGCTATCCATGGTACCGAATTATATTTAAGCACGCCCTACCGGTAACAATGGGCGTTTTGTTCATCGAAATGGCCTTTCTGATTGCAGGAAGTATTTTGGCCGAAAGCAGTTTATCGTACCTCGGAATCGGCATGCCTGCCGATGCTGTTACACTAGGAGGCCTATTGCGTAAAGGGCATGCCCAACCCGATGCATGGTGGATGATTGTATTTCCGGGTGCCTGTATTTTTTTACTGCTCGTTTGGTTTATTTCGTTAGCAGAATGGGCACGAAAAAACCAACGGATTTGAATGATTTACAAAGATTTAATGTAATTCATTCAATGACAAATGCATCACATCCCGAATTGATCCGGTTTTTGCATGTTGCAGAAAATAAATCACAGCAAATTTCTCAGCTTGTGCTAAAATAAATGGGGGCAATCGGAATGTTTCTGAAAATCCACCTCGGTAATTGAACCGCTGCGCTTCAAGCAGACAATTAGAATGATGCAGTGTTGCACCCACATTATCGCCCGAATGCGGAGAAACGATCCGGCTGTTTTGAATCAGGACCAAATTGATGTGCCAGTTTGTATCGACCGGATTTATCATATCGATATCAATCGAAAAGACACCCTCACGAAGTTTAAACCCTGCCTTAGCCACCAAAGATGAAGTATCAAAAGCAAGCGAATTTATTTTATCGATAAGCTGTTTCCTTCCCGAAATGGGAAAGCACGACTTCCCGCTCAATACTGCCTGTGGCGTAAAAATACCGCTACACAACCCCTTCTCCACAAGCTCCTTTTGCCTTAGACGCGAAAAGGGATGATCGAGCGAGTCGTAATAATCGTCCTGCCTGTCGTAATCGACATGATGCGTGAGCAGAACAATTTTACGGTTTAACGCCGAATCACTTTCGATTGCACGTAAAGCGCGATTGGCTAACAAACAATGTGAGCAGCCATCGTATGTAAAAACTTCGACCAGCAAAGCCTCTTGCGCATGAAGGAATCCAAGTGCATTCAAGAAAAGTAGGAAGGTAATCCGCTTCATTCCGCAACAAAAGTAAACACTTGCTATGTTTATTCGTTTATTTGAGTTGAAATGGTACATGCTTTCATTCTTACACTTTTTGCCTCAGTATTAATGCAAAAAACCGAAATTTCCGAACCTGCAGGCACTTCACTTGTAATTGAGATTTCGGGGATTCGCAACAGCAAAGGCCACGTACTGATTGCCTTGTTCAATCAGGCAAGCGGTTTCCCCGACCAAAGCGATAAAGCTTTTCGCAAGCTGCGAATTCCGGCAAACGCCGGCACAATAAAAGCCAGTTTCGACGATCTGCCAGCGGGCTCGTATGCATTCGGCGTTGTTCACGACGAAAACGACAACCAGAAACTCGATACGGGCTTGTTCGGAATCCCCAAAGAAGGTTTTGTATTTTCGCGCAATGCCATGGGCACAATGGGACCGCCGTCGTTCGATAATGCAGCAATTAAGATTGAAACTAAATTTGCAGTTCAGGTCTTAAAAATCAAATATTGGTAAGTACAAGTATGGGAAATTTCCCTACTTTTAAGCCATGAAATCAATCGCTAAGCTAACGTTTGCCGCTTTACTTTCAGGCGGATCCCTTATCGCACAAATCTCAGAAAGTGACTTGCCACAAGCAGGGCAAAGCATTGATATGACCGATGCAGGGAATGCCTCGGTCGATGATGCTCAAAGTGGCGAAAACCAAACCTGGGATTTTTCGGGAATAGCAGATAACGGTGTTGTTGCAAGTAGTTTTATTGGCGTATCTGAAGCAAGTTTTACATTTTTGTTCACCTTTAGCAGCGCCGATTTCGCTATACAGGGAGAGGTTCCCATTCCGCAGTTTGTGCTTACAAGTTTAGGCTCACTCGCAGGTTTTACCATCGACAACAGTTTCAATTTCTTTAAACGCGAGGCATCAGGCTTGAACCAGTTGGGCTTTGGAATGACGTCGAGCGGATTAGGTTTTCCGGTGAATTATTCGGATCCTGACGAGATTATTCCAATTCCCCTTGAACTTAATCGCACATCGGGAGGGTCTTACACGTTTAACCTAGAAATCCCGGGGACATTCTCTTGGAGTTGCGAGGCCACACGCAACAACATTGTAGATGGGCATGGTACTTTGTTGCTGCCCAATGCAACATATGAAAATGTGTATCGCGTTAAATCAGAACTATCATCCGATAATACAATCAGCATTACCTCTTCTGCCCTCCCCTTCCCAATTCCACCGATTCCATTTCCAAGAAACCAAACCAAATACATGTTCTTTGTTGAAGGCACAGGTTGGCCGGTGCTCGAAGTGAATAGCGATTTACTTGGAAGCACGGCTTTCTATCGCACCAACCCAGTCGAGTTTACCTCGGTTAAGAAACTCGATAACGCATCATTCAGCCTTTATCCGAATCCTTCTTCATCGCAGGCAACTATTCAATTCGATAAAGCACCGCAAAAATCTCTTTCGATTGAACTGTTTGATATTAGCGGAAAATTGGTTTATTCAAAAGCTATCCGAAACCCTTCTGCTATACTTGCCGAGACTATTCCGGTTGAAGCCTTGGGCTTACAAAACGGAATTTACCAGGTGCGCATTACACCCGACAACAGTGCGCCATTGGTTCGGGCTTTGTCTGTTCAGCGCTAAGTTCCTTTAACTAAACAATTGTAATTTATTACTGTCGGTTCTTACGTCAACTTTTTCTTCCATTAGAAGAGCATATTTTCGCCATAATTCCATAAACGAGCCGTTTACACGCATTAAACTCAAAAAGAAGGAATTTAAAACGATTTTATCCTGCATATTTATCAAGGATATTACGTGCATAACCTCTTGCCTTTTGCTCGCTAACTGCTGTTCAGAAAACCAAGATTGACTTATTTTCGTAAGCAATCGCGCACGCGTGGGTCGCTCGCGCGTGGCATTGTTATGGCAAACCACCTACGAAGTTTGTATTTGCTGATTTTTTCGGCTTTTGTTGCCCTTCACCCGAGCAATGCACAACTGCGTTTCGAGGAAAACAAAGGACAATGGCCAAACAATGTTCAGTTCAAAGCCGAAATCCCGGGAGGAGCCTGCTTTGTTGAGCACAATACTCTGACATGGAATTTGGTCGAATCACAACATGATGGCCATAATCATGCGCACGATGAAGAATCGTTGCGTGGGCATGCTTTTAAGCTCCGTTTAATAAACACTTCCCCTTTTTCCAAAGAAACGCGTGGAGCTCAGTTGCCGGGCTATTCGAACCATTACATCGGCAATCGTTCGCAATGGGCGAGCAAGGTTAAGGCCTACGAAAGCGTTGTACAGCATGATGTATATCCGGGAATTGCCTGGAAGGTATATTCCGGACAGAAGGGCTTGAAATACGATTTCATTGTTGATGCAGGCGCTAATCCGCAGGCAATTGAAATGGAATACAACGGATTGGATAAAATCGAGTTGAAAAACGGACGTTTGATTTTACACACAAGTCTTGGAACCATTGAAGAGGAAGCTCCAATCGCATGGCAGGAAATTGATGGCAAAAAAGTGGATGTTGCCTGTCGGTTTGTGCTCGATAAAAACAGCATCCGCTTTTCGCTTGGGAAATACGATTCAAACTACGATTTGATCATCGATCCACAATTGGTTTTTGGAACCTACAGCGGATCGAATGTCGATAATTGGGGCTTTACCGCAACGTACGACCAGGAAGGCAATACCTATTCGGCAGGTGTTGTATTTGGAATTGGTTATCCGGTTACAACAGGCGCCTGGCAGCAGAACTTTGCCGATGGAACCGGCTCAAGGCCATGCGACATTGGCATCATCAAATTTTCGGCACAAGGACAACGCTTGTATGCAACCTATCTTGGCGGCTCGGGAAATGAAATCCCGCAAAGCCTTGTTGTTAGTGCATCCAATGAACTTTTTGTCTTAGGTACAACAGGGTCTTCCGATTTTGCCACAAGCAATACCGCATTTGAGCGCACATTCAAGGGTGGTCCTTCCATTTCAATTCTGCGCAATGGCATTTCATTTCCCAATGGAACGGATGTATTCATCGCGCGTTTTTCCGATAATGGAAATCAACTGCTGGCATCGACTTTTCTAGGCGGCACAGGCAATGATGGGCTAAACACCGCACCGCAACTCAAATACAATTATGCCGATGATGCGCGAGGTGGGATTTCGACCGATCGTATTGGCGCAGTGTATATAGCAACCTCAACCGGTTCGATAGATTTCCCCATTATTGGTAGTCCAATTCAACAAAATTTCGGCGGTGGCTTGCAGGATGGAATTGTTGCTAAGCTGAATGAAAACCTAAGTCAGCTGCAGTGGAGCACCTATCTTGGAGGAAGCCAATCGGATGGTATTTTATCGCTCGAACTCGACCAACAAGGAAATCCTTGGGTGGCCGGTGGTACCGTTTCACTCGATTTTCCGGTAAGCATCGGAGCATATTCTACAAGCAATTCAGGTGGGCAAGCCGATGGATTTATTTCAGGCATAAAAGCCAACGGACAACAACTTTTAGCTTCTACCTATTACGGGAGCGACGCCTACGATCAAAACTACCAGATTGCGCTCGACCGAAACAATCAGGTTTACGTATTTGGGCAGACCGAGAAAGGCGGAAGTTTTTATCAGGAGAATTTCACATTCAGCGAGGCTAACGGAAAGCAATTCGTTTCCAAGTTCTCGACGAACCTGAGCACGCGCATTTGGAGTACCACATTTGGAAGAGGTGCCGCAAAGCCCGACATTACACCGAGCGCTTTTACCGTTGATATTTGTGGTCAGCTATTTATGGCGGGATGGGGAGGCGCATCGAATACCAGCGCCGACGGAAGTCCATTTGGAGGAACATCGGGACTAACCGTAACGCCCGATGCCTTTCAGACCACTACCGATAACAACGATTTTTATTTCATGGTGCTTGATGAACAAGAACAAAGTCTGCTGTTTGCAAGCTTCTTTGGAGGACCAACCTCGAGCGAACATGTCGATGGTGGAACAAGTCGTTTCGATAAGCGCGGCATCATGCATCAGGCCGTATGTGCCGGTTGTGGGGGAAGAGATGATTTTCCGACAACACCCGGCGTTTGGTCGAACGTAAACGGATCTACCAGCGGATGCAACAATGCCGTATTTAAATTCGATTTTCAACTGCCTGTAACACGTGCAGCATTTACATCACCAACGATTGGATGCGCTCCTTTTGAAGTCGAATTCAGCAACAGCAGCTTCAATGCAAATGCTTATAGCTGGCAAATCAATGGGAACGAGTTTTCAACGGTAGAAAATCCAAGTTTTTCATTCGATAATCCCGGAGTATATACCGTTTCCTTAATCGCTTTAAATCCCGAAACCTGCAACGGAGTCGATACTTTCTACAAGCAAATCCGCGTGGTCAATTCGACCTTCGACATTGCCGATTCGCTCTCCATTTGCCTGCTCGATGATGTGATAATTGGGCCAACGTTCCCGATCGATCCGTATTACCAGCCGCAGTGGAATCCTACCTTGGGTTTACAATCGCCGCAGGAGCAAACAACACTTGCAGCGCCCGAATCCAATACACAATACACCCTAATACTTTCGCTTGAAACCTGCGCCGATACGATACAGCAATACATCGAAGTGCTGAGCGACAGTATTGATGCCGGGCCCGATTTGGAAATTTGCCGCGGGCAACTTGTTCAGATTGGCGATACGAATGTTGCGGCTGGATATACGTATGAATGGTCACCATCAACGCCGCTAAACGATGCGACCTTGCGGAATCCACAGGCAAACATAGATGTAAGTACAACCTTTTACCTCTTGCGGATTCCTCCTGAAAATTCTGGTGCATGTCCGGGCCGCGATAGCTTAAGGGTTATCATTCCCGAAGGTTCGCCCTTGGCAGACTTCGACACAGAAATTATAGCTTCTTGCACCGATATAAAAGTCAAGGTTTTGAATACTTCTGAACTGGCCGACTCTTCTTTCTGGAATTTCGGAAATGGCTTTTTCTTCGATGCGAATCCATCGGCCGAGTATACCTATTCTTATGGCGATTCGATTTCAATTGGACTCATTGTTACGAATCCGAATTGCCGCGATACCCTCAATTTCCTCCAGCCAACCGAGGAATTGGAAGACTATTACAAAGTGAATGATGTAAACGTATTCTCGCCGAATGGCGATGGGAAAAACGATTGTTTTAGTCCGGCATTACAGGACTTACCTGCGCCCGACGACCGCAATTTCATTCCATGCAGTAAGCTCACAATCTTTGACCGCTGGGGATTAAAGCTATGGGAAAGGATGGAAAGTGCAGATGGATGTTGGGATGGCCGCAACGAAACGGGAGAAGAAATGCCCGATGGCACGTATCTGTTTCTGTTCGAAGGACAAGGAAAAAATTTACAGGGAACCGTACTTTTGCTTCGGTAAGCTTATCCCAAATAGGTTTTTAGGATTTTGCTACGCGAAGTTTGTTTTAAACGACGGATAGCTTTTTCCTTTATCTGACGAACACGTTCGCGGGTAAGGTCGAATTTCTCGCCAATTTCCTCCAATGTCATGGCGTGCTCTCCGTTCAAACCGAAGTAATATTTAATAACATCGGCCTCGCGTGAAGTTAGCGTTGATAGTGCGCGATCGATTTCCTTGCGCAATGAGTCGTTGATTAATCCAGATTCAGGACTTGGGCTGTCGCTTGAGCGCAATACATCGTACATGTTGCTCTCTTCACCCTGAACTAGCGGAGCGTCCATGGAGATGTGACGGCCGGAATTTTTCATCGATTCCTTCACATCGTTCTCGGTAAGCTCGAGCAATTCGGCAATTTCTTCTGCAGAAGGTTCGCGTTCGTATTCCTGTTCAAGTTTTGAAAACGCTTTGTTAATCTTATTGATTGAACCAATCTTGTTGAGTGGGAGGCGCACGATGCGGCTTTGTTCAGCCAATGCCTGAAGGATTGACTGACGAATCCACCATACGGCATAGGAGATGAACTTAAAACCGCGTGTTTCGTCGAAACGCTGTGCAGCCTTGATAAGACCGAGGTTTCCTTCGTTGATTAAGTCGGGAAGACTGAGACCTTGATTTTGATACTGTTTTGAAACCGATACCACGAAACGAAGATTGGCTTTCGTAAGCTTTTCTAAAGCAGCCTGATCGCCTTGGCGAATGCGGCGTGCAAGTTCTACTTCTTCCTCGGCAGTTATCAGCTCTACCTTACCAATTTCCTGCAGGTATTTATCGAGTGACGCTGTTTCGCGATTGGTAACCTGCTTGGTAATTTTTAGCTGTCTCATGGATCAATTTCGGGGTTAAACGTTCAAAAATGAATCGGCAAAAATAGCAATTTTTCATTGCGATTGAAAGATGAAAATCCTAAAAAGCGTGAAAAGATTCTGCAAGGCCTCGATTATTATTTCGATCGTTTGCGTGGGTCAATCAGCGTAAAATTTCGCGAAATGCAGAAACCGGTAACAATATCGCCATTGCCCCATAATCCAGTTGTTTCGTGTATAAATCCGCGTTCAATCATTGCCGCGCTATTGCTCAATGTGAACTGGAATACGTGTCCACCGGTTTCGATATCAAAGCCCAGCGACAAGCAATTGCTGGTTCCATCGGGTTTATTAAGTTGGTGATAGTATTCGGCATTAAAGCTGATGCGTTTGGTGAGTTTGATTCGACCGCCCATGCCAATGGAAAACAGATCATGATTTTGAGTTGAATCTTGAACCAGATTTCGGTGTACGAGTGTTGGCGCAACGAGAAACGAAAAAGCATCCGAAAACTTCCGCGCCATGATGAGCTGGTGCGTATAATAGAAATTGGATGTTTTCTTATACGCTTTATCGGGGGGAGGTTTAATGGTTTTAATTGCCATTGAACTCATATAATTCAATGTAATTGGAAATACACGTTTACCCGACGATTGCCGCGCGATTCGTGTTTTCAGGAAACCATCGTAGGTTTTTTCGTAGGTGCTGCGTCCAAGTCCTACAGTCAACCAAGATAAAGCGCCATACTCAAGTGCCATGCGCATGGTGGCATTATCGAGCCCGAAAAAATTGTAAATTCCTCCATTAACTGCCCCAAAACGATGCGAAATGCGCATATCCATAACTCCGGCATGTACCTGTTCACTGGAATGACCGTTGATTAAGCGTGTTGTTTTGAAGCTCGCGGTAGCATATTCGGGTTCATCTTGCGCCGCAACTGCCTCTTCGAGTAATTTCGATAAATCGTCGCCACCTGTTTGCGCAAGCAATCCAAACGGAATAACGGCTGTGAAACACGCCAACAGGAATATGTGTAACTGCTTTGCCATAAAAAAGGGCCTTGCGGCCCGGATTTTAATCTGTTATTTTTTAGGTTCGTACGCTGCGTCTACCGTAATTTCGATTGATTCAGCGATTTTATCTGCAACTACGGCAGGACGATCGATTTTGTAATCTGCAAGCTTTACCTTGAATTTCGATTGGGCAGAAATTTTTCCACCCTTAATCGTAATTGTTCCATCGGCATCAGCAGATTTAGTAATCCCATGCATGGTCAAGCTGCCACTAACTTTTGCTTTGTATGTTCCATCTTTGGCAAAATTAATTTCCGACAAGTTTGTAATCTTCCCCTTAAAATCAGACTTCGGGAACTTCGTACTCTCCATGTAATTTTCGTTGAAATGCTCTTCCATCAGCGCTTTTTCGAACTTAAAGCTCTTAATTAATACAGCAAAAACGATTTCACCGCTTTTGGTATTGATAAAAGACGTTGCTTCCTTGTTCACTGCATCGATGTTTTCTATAGGCGTTGTTGAGAAGAAGGATACTTTCGCACTGCGCGTCATGTGAATATCCTGTGCAATAGCGGCTTGGGCTAGAAAAGCAAACGAAATTGCAATAAGTGAATTTTTCATGTATTTAGATTTTATTGATTTATTCAGGAAAGTTGTTGTTTAACCAAGCTCTTATTTTCGAAACATTGCAATCGCTGAGTTTATTGCCTGAAGGAGGCATAATATCACCTGTGCTTCCAACAGTTATTCGATCGATTAAAATAGATGATGAAGAAGTTAAATACTGACTTGTGCCGGCATACGTTGAAAGATCAAGACCGGCATCAGCGTTTGCACCGCTATGGCAGGTAAGACAGGTTCCATTATCAAAAGCCGAACGTATTGAAGCGTAATCTATCGCAGTTGTATCGCAAACCGAAGTTGTGTCTTTAGGGTTTAATTCATCATCAACATCGTAATAACCTCCCGATGATCCCCAAAAAACGACACCCAAAGCCAACGCAAAACTTAAAATAGATTTCATACGTGCAATGTGGGAAAAATCAAATTAATCTCAATCACTAATTTTGGCGATGCGACTTTTCTTTGAATACAATTTTTAAAAGAAGCAAAAACCACGATATCAGCAGCGGACCAAAAACCAGACCAAGAATTCCGAAAACCGGAATGCCGGCTATAACACCGATAATGGTTATCAGTGGATGCGTATCGGCAAAGTATTTCGAGATAAAATAGCGCAACAGGTTATCGATATTGGTTACGAGTACAAAGCCCCAAATCATGATTCCATATCCGGCAGTTGCATCCCCATAGGCCAACGAAATTAATCCGGCCGGCACAAATACAACAGGCGCACCGATAACAGGCAAGAAAGAGATGAAAAACGTTATGGTTCCCCAGAAAAAAGGATCGGGTAAACCAAAAACAGCGAACCCGATTCCGAGCAAAATGGCCTGCACAAGACAGATTAAACCTTGACCAAGAACATTTCCGAACGTTGAACTTTTAAGCTCTTCGGCAAACTCATCGACCTCAATGCGCGTAAACGGAAAAAACCGTTGTATCGATGTTTCGAAATTAAGGTGGTTCATCAGCATAAACCACAACATGAAATACATCATCGAAACGGTGAGAAGAATGCCACCGGCGCTCGATAAAAACCAACTGAATCCGCCGAACACATCACTTTGCACAGCAGCAATTAAGCGCTGAACCGCTTCGGGATCATGAAAATCGAAGCCAACAAATTGCTGCACCTGCACAAGCGCGTCGTTAATCCGGTCGGTGTGCTGAAACAATTCCTGTACCTTGTCGGTAATCATAAGACCAACTACGAGGAATGGCAATACCAATAAGGTAAATGATACCAGCACTACACACAACGTAGCAAGCCAGCGGGGCCAGCGCCATTTAACAACCATTTGCCCGAAGAATGGGCGAAACAATACGTACATAACCACTGCGCCTAAGAATGCAGGAATAAGGTCTCGTAAAATCCATAACAAAAAGACACCAACAATTGCCGTTATCG
>JBKCFX010000074.1:0-5084 GCA_046303595.1 Bacteroidia bacterium | reverse complement strand
CGAAAGTATTGCGAATGCCTCCGTGCGGAAACGAGGATGCATCGGGTTCCTGCTGAATCAAGTTGGATCCGCTGAAATGCTCAATAGCACGCCCGTCGGGAAGCGGCTCAAAAAAAGCATCGTGCTTTTCGGCTGTTGCCCCATTAAGCGGCTGAAACCAATGTGTAAAATGCGTAACACCATGATCCATTGCCCATGCTTTCATCGAATTGGCTACCTGATCGGCAATTTCGCGTTCTATGCGGCTTCCGTTTTCTATGGCGTCGCGCACCTTTTCGTAGGCCTCTTTGCTTAGGTATTGGCGCATGGCAATATCGCCAAATACTGAGGTTCCGAAATAGGATGAAATGGTTTCGGGCTTTGCCGAACTCAGCATTGGCTCGCGGTTAAGGAGCGATTCGAGTGCTTTGAAACGAATGGTAGACATGTGTTTTAGATTTTATGCTTTTTGCGGCTACAAAGGTATTTTTTGAGGGGGTAACCTCCAAATTTTTTAATATTTTATTTAAATACCCCCTAAATTTTAGACCATATCGAAAAATTACTTGCTTTTTTCATTCCGAAATCTCTAAAATTCATCATGCATTCCGGTTTAAATCTATAAGCACACAGCGGCAACGCACCCGCGTGAGGGATTGACGCGAAAAGCACCCGAAGGGTCTTGTAGCAAAAGCCCGACCCATAGGGGCACGCCGAAAAAAGATAAAATATTAAACGCTAGATTTTATTGCTACCTCTTTAATTAAGAAAACAATTAACAATCTCATGTATCTTTGAACTATGTTTCAAAGGTTAAGAATTAGTTCAATATTTGTTATTCTGTTACTGTTTTTCGTTAGCTGTAAAGAAACAACGCAGCAAAGCAGACGCCCCCAAATCGTTTGCACCACCGGTATGCTTGCCGATGCGCTTCAAAGCATCTGCGGCAACTGGGCCGATGTTACCGCATTGATGGGTGCCGGCGTTGATCCGCATCTTTACAAAGCCTCGCAAGGCGATACCGAAAAACTCTCCAATGCCGACCTTATCGTTTATAACGGGTTACACCTTGAAGGAAAAATGGAAGCTGTGCTTAAAAAACTGGCCGCTCGTAAAAAAGTCATTCCACTCGGCGAATACCTCTCTCCTGCTTCATTGTTGCCAACCGGCGCTGATGCTCCATCGTTCGAACAAGCGGGCTCTATCGATCCGCATATTTGGATGGACCTCCAACTTTGGAAATCGGCACTCGAAAAACTGCATATCGATTTAATCGAGCAATTCCCGGAACACAAAACGGCAATTGCCGATAACTATGCGAAATACGCACAACGCATTGATAGCACACACAACGAAATGCTCGAGCTAATTAAGGGCATTCCGGCAAACCAACGTCTTATGATTACATCACACGACGCCTTTCGTTACTTTGGTAGAGCCTACGCCATAGAAGTAAAAGGCTTGCAGGGCATTTCGACCGTATCGGAACTTGGGTTGCAAGATATTACGCAAATGGTGAATTTGTTGAGTACGCGAAAAATCAATGCGGTATTTGTAGAATCTTCGGTTTCTGACAAGGCCATTGCCTCGGTAATTGAAGGATGTGCTGCAAAAGGGCATACTATTAAAAAAGGCGGAACCCTCTTTTCTGATGCGCCCGGAAATGCCGGCACACCCGAAGCTACCTATTGCGGCATGATGCTGCACAATGCGCGCACTATTGCCGGAGCATTAAATCCTCAGCCATGATTGTAAACGCCCAAAATCCTTCGGTCGAAGTTCACAACCTCACGGTAATTTACCACAAGAAACCGGTAGTGTGGAACATCGACTTTGCCCTGCCCCGTGGCGAAATGATCGGCATTATGGGTCCCAACGGCGCCGGAAAATCTACCCTCGTAAAAGCTATTCTTGGACTGGTTTCACTCAATTCGGGGCATGCGCAAATTTTAGGCGAGGACCTCAAGGCCGTTCGCAAAAAAGTAAGCTACATACCACAACGCCAAACCATCGACTGGGACTTTCCGGCCACTGTAAAAGACATTGCCCTCATGGGGCGTTTCCCCGAACGCGGCCTTTTCGGAATTATTCGTAAAAAAGACCGCGACATTGCCGACTGGGCGCTTGAGCAAGTAGGCATGGCCGAATACCGCAACAGACAGATTTCGCAGCTATCGGGCGGACAACAACAGCGTGTTTTTTTGGCTCGCGCCCTTGCACAGGAAGCCGAAGTATATTTGCTCGACGAACCTTTTGTGGGTATCGATGCATCTACCGAAGCCTCCATAGTAAACTTGCTGCGAACCATAAAAGAGCAAGGTAAAACCATAGTTGTAGTGCATCACGATTTACACACCGCACGCGATTATTTTGGCTGGCTGGTCTTGCTCAATGCGTCACTCATTGCAAGCGGCCCTACTGCGCAGGTGTTTACCGACGAATTGCTTCGTAATACATACAGTGGCAAACTCACCGTGTTATCGCAGGTGGGCGACGCACTGCGCGAACATAATTTTCCGGTACGCGAAAAATGATTTTAGATGTGCTGAGCGATTTTTTCCTATTGCGGGAACCTAACCTCAAACTGGTAGTTACAGGAACAATATTACTTTGTGCTATTGCAGGTTTTGTGGGATGCTTCACCTTTTTACGCAAACGTTCGCTGAGCGGCGATGTGGTGGCGCATAGCGTTTTACCCGGAATTTGCCTTGCGTTTATCCTTTCGGGAGAGAAAAACAGCTGGGTGTTAATGTTGGGCGCATTGATAACAGGCTTACTTTCACTCGGAATGATGGAGTGGATTAGCCGCCGCAAAATTGCACGCCCCGACACCGCACTTTCGCTCATGCTTTCGGGATTTTTTGGATTGGGGATTGTGTTGCTCACATACATACAGCACAATGGCAATGCGGCACAGGCCGGGCTCGATCGCTTTATTTTTGGCAAAGCAGCAGCCATATCGAGCGAGGATGTTTCGCTCATTCAAATCACCACGCTGGGAATCCTCCTGCTGATTTTCGTATTTAAACGAGGACTTTATGCCATTTCGTTCGATGAAGAATTTGCGCGTTCGAGTGGATTTCCGATCGTGGTTTTGCGCGCTATTTTATCGATTTGCACCGTTTGGGTGGTAACTATTGGAATACAGGCTGTGGGTGCAGTTTTGATGGCCGCTCTGCTTATTACGCCTGCCTTAGCCGCACGTTTTTGGACCCAAAGCTTGCGTACCATGTTGGCCTTGGCTGCATTTTTTGGTGTAGTGTCCGGTTATGTAGGCTCATTTGTATCGTTCAGTGCTCCGCAAATGCCCACCGGTCCTTGGATTGTGGTTACAGCCACCTGTATTGCAGGCATTTCGATGGTATTGGCTCCGCGCCGTGGCATTTTAGCGCGTTGGTACATTCACCGCCGCAACCGCTTGAAAATCCGCAACGAAAACATCCTAAAACTCTTCTACCAAATTGGCGAAAAATCGGGACAAATGCAGGGGCGCATTTTAAAAGAAGATTTATTGAATTACCGCGCCTTTAAAGCCGAACAGCTCGAAAGTGGCCTTAAAACTCTGGCTAAACAAGGTAAGCTAAGCCACGAACTCGAATCGTACAGTTTAAGCGACCATGGGCTTGCCGAAGCACAACGCATCGTTCGCCTGCATCGTTTGTGGGAGTTGTATCTTCAGAAATTTCTGCATCTCGAACCCGATCATGTACACGACGACGCCGAAGCTATTGAACACGTGATTACCCCCGAAATTGAAGCACAGCTTGAGCAGTTGTTGGGCAATCCATCCATCGATCCGCACAATACCATAATTCCTCCCCGACGATGAGCCTCAACGATGTGTATATACTCATTACGGCCTGTCTGGTAACCATCGCCTGCGTAATACCCGGATGCTTTTTGGTGCTGCGTAAAATGACCATGTTTGGCGATGCCATCTCGCACGCGGTGCTGCCCGGAATTGTTGCTGCCTATATGCTAAGCGGCAATATGGGCGGCTGGCCCATGATTTTGGGCGCTACACTCATCGGACTCGCCTTAACCTGGATCATCGAATTTATACACAAACGCATGCGGGTAAGTGCCGATGCAAGTATTGGCATCAGCTACACGTTTTTATTCGCATTAGGATTAATTCTGGTGAGTGCCTTTACCCGCCAAACCGATCTCGACCAGGATTGTGTATTGTATGGCGAAATTGCCCTGGTTCCCTTCGATTTAGGCTGGCTCGAAATTCCACGCCAAATTTGGATTGCCGGCATTCTGGACTTGCTTCTCATCGCCATTATCGTTTTCGGTTACCGCGGATTTTGGATCAGCACCTTCGATCCATCGTATGCTACCGTAGCGGGTTTATCGGCTATTTTTTGGCATTATTTGCTCATGGCCATGGTATCACTTTCTACGGTAACGGCCTTTGAATCGGTGGGGGCCATCATGGTGGTATCACTGCTATCGGGCCCCGCGGCTACGGCTGCACTTTTTTCGAAATCGCTTATGCGGATGATTTATAATGCCGTTATCGTTGGCATTGGCTCCTGTATTGTGGCTTATGGTTTTGCGGCCTACCTCGACGCTTCCATTGCGGGTTGCATAGCCGTTGCAAACGCTTTGATTTTTGCGTTGGCCGCATTGCTAAAACGAATCCTGCGGGTTGCCTGATAACCCCGGGACTGAAGTCCGGGGCTGGAAACGAATTACAATTTCGAAATTAATTCATCACTCATGGGCTTTACACCCGAATTGAAAAAATGAATGAGCCGTCCCTGTTCATCGATGAGATACTTGCAGAAATTCCAATTGGGCGCTTCTTCGTTCCAGCCGTTTGCTTCTTTTGAGGTGAGCCACGCGTAAAGAGATGACTTGCCATCGCCCTTCACTTTTACTTTTTCCATCATCTGAAAAGTAACGCCATAATTTTTAGAGCAAAAAGAAGCAATTTCTCCAGCTGAGCCGGGTTCCTGTCCACCAAAATCGTTGCAGGGAAAGCCTAGAATCACCAGTTTATCGCCATGTTTGGCATGTAATTCTTGTAAACCGGCATATTGTGGGGTATATCCACATTCAGAAGCGGTATTCACAATCAATACTTTTTTACCTTTAAA
>JBKCFX010000073.1:0-7921 GCA_046303595.1 Bacteroidia bacterium | reverse complement strand
GAACGACCTCGAAACGGTTTTTCAGGCAGGCAGCCTCATTGGAATTGGTCCGGCCAAATTGAATCAGATCATCAACCATCTTCAGGAAACCTATTGCCAAAGCATCGGTGTTGAATACATGTACATCCGCAATACCGAGGTGGTAGAATGGATGCAGAAGACAATGGAAGGCTCCAGAGGCCGTTACCCCTACTCTACAGAGGAAAAGAAAGCCATCTTCGCCCGACTCAACGATGCCGTTGGGTTCGAGAGTTTTCTCGACAAGAAATTCGTAGGACAAAAACGCTTTTCACTCGAAGGCTGCGAGGCTCTTGTTCCGGCACTCGACCATGTAATTGAACGCGGTGCCGATTTGGGAATTCGTGAGTTTGTGATGGGCATGGCGCACCGTGGCCGCCTTTCGGTGTTGGCCAATATTTTCAAGAAAGATTGCAAGAGCATTTTTACCGAATTTGAAGGAAAGGAGTACGATGAGGAAGAATTTTCGGGCGATGTGAAATACCACCTCGGCTATTCAACCCGCGTTAAAACCCGTGGTGGTGCCAATGTACGCATGACCCTTGCTCCCAATCCTTCTCACCTCGAAGCCGTTGGTCCGGTGGTTGAAGGCATTGCACGTGCATTTGCCGAAGAAGAACACCAAAGCGATTACGATAAAATTGCGCCCATCATCATCCACGGCGATGCCGCCATTGCCGGTCAGGGCGTGGTGTATGAAACCGTGCAGATGGCCAAGCTCGACGGCTACAAAACCGGTGGTACCATCCACATTGTGGTGAACAATCAGGTAGGATTTACGACCAATTACCTCGATGCACGTTCGTCAATCTACTGCACCGATGTAGCCAAAGTAACACTCAGTCCGGTGTTTCATGTGAATGCCGACGATCCCGAAGCCGTAGTTTTTGCGGTGGATTTGGCTATGGAATTCCGCCAGAAGTTTCACGGCGATGTGTTTATAGACTTGCTGGGTTACCGCAAATACGGCCACAACGAGGGCGACGAGCCACGCTTTACGCAGCCTATTCTTTATAAAGCCATCGCTAAGCATGCCAATCCGCGTCAGATTTACTTAGAACGTTTGTTGGCAGAAGGTGCAATTACTGCCGAAGAAGCATCATTGCTCGATACGCAGCTGCGCGAAAAACTCGATGCAGCGCTCGAAGCTGCGCGCAAGACCGATAAAACCATCATCACCAACTTCCTCGAAGCATTGTGGAAGAAATACCGCACTTCAACGCCAAAAGATTTTGAGGCATCGCCCGAAACCGGCGTGAGCGAAAAGCAACTGAAAGCCATTGCCAAAGCGGTTTACACCGTTCCCGAAGGCATGAAATTCTTCAAAAAAATGGAGAAAGTGTTGCAGGACCGCAAAGACATGGTCGAAAAAACGGACATGCTCGACTGGGGTATGGCCGAAATGCTGGCTTATGGTTCATTGTTGGCCGAAGGTCATCCAATTCGTTTCTCCGGTCAAGATGTTGAGCGCGGAACCTTTTCGCATCGCCATGCGGTATTAAAGATTGAAGATTCAGAGGAAGAATATGTGCCGCTGAATCAAATCAGCAGCAAACAGGCCGCCTTTACCATATACAATTCGCTGTTGAGTGAATATGCCGTATTGGGCTTCGATTATGGGTATTCGCTGGCAAGGCCCGAAAGCCTTACCGTTTGGGAAGCGCAATTTGGCGACTTCAACAACGGTGCGCAAATCATGATCGACCAGTTTATCTCATCGGCCGAAGACAAATGGCGCAGCATGAGCGGACTAGTGATGCTCTTGCCGCATGGATTTGAAGGACAAGGTGCAGAACACAGCTCGGCGCGTTTGGAGCGCTTTCTGAATTTGAGTGCCGAGTACAACATGTATGTGGTGAATGCCACAACGCCGGCCAATTATTTTCACCTTATTCGCCGGCAGTTGGCGCAGCCGTTCCGCAAGCCGTTGGTGGTGATGTCGCCAAAAAGCTTGCTGCGTCACCCGAAATGTGTGAGCAGCCTGAAGGATTTAGCCAAAGGCCGTTTTGAAGAGATTATTGATGATGCGTCGGCAAAAGCGGCATCGGTGAGCAGGGTAGTTTTTTGTTCGGGCAAATTGTATTACGAATTGCTGGAGCAACGCGATGCTTTAAAATTGAATCATATCGCACTGGTGCGCATTGAGCAGCTGTATCCATTCCCGATGAAGCAATTTGATGCGGTGTTGAAGAAGTATAGCAAGGCGAAAGAAATCATCTGGGCGCAGGAAGAACCTGAGAACATGGGAGCTTGGAATTACCTGCTGCGTAAACTGCGCCATGTTCCTAATTTCGATGTTGTAGCCCGCAGCGAAAGCGGTTCGCCGGCAACAGGCAGTTCGAAGCGCCATGCCGTGGAGCAGAAAGCTTTGGTTGCGAAGAGTTTGGGGGTTTAGGGCTGAAGAGCCCTAAACGCTAGTAAGTAAGGTATAGTAAATGCCGGAGCGCTGCTCTCATCGTTTTTTGTCTATTCGCAGTAATTATCTAAATTTCAATAACTGCCTATCATTCTTGATGAATTAAGCCATAGTGTTGATAAAACCTAGCTATAAACGATGGCGTTTATCAATCTTGCGCTTATTTTTAAAAAATTTTCAGCAGTATGAAGCCATTTTTTTACAGCGCGTTGATGCTTACGGGATATTCTATAAATGCTCAAACGCATCTTTATACGATTCTTCAAGTAAATCAGGCTGAGCAATTGCAAGCTAATGCTGGTGCTGATATTGTAAGTTCAGGCACTCAAACATTTATTGGCGGTTCGCCTACTGCAATTGGAGGAACAGCTCCTTTTATCTACAGTTGGTCGCCTCAGGATAATCTATCAGATCCAACAGCAGCCAACCCTACCATTACACCCACTCAGGAAATCGAATACACTGTAAACATTATAGATAGCAAGGGATGCACTGCATCAGATGGGATTCAAATTAAAATTTCTTCCACTCAAATTATACAAGACGAGGACATCGTTTTCTTTCCCAATCCTGCATCCGAGCGTGTTACCCTTCGTTCCAATAACGCGGATATCTTGATTCAGAAAATTCAAATACTGGACATTACAGGAAAGTTGATTCAAGACCATGGAAATTATAGTAAATCAAGCGAGTATATTCTTGATGTTTCAGAATTGAGCGCTGGAAAATATCTTGTATGTATTGATTTTTCAGACAGCAAAAACTACCTACCATTAATCATTGAGCGATGAAAAAAATCGGCACGTTCATTTTAAGTGCTTGCTCCATTTTATTGTTTGGCATATCCGGTAATGCGCAGCAATTAATTTCAGCAAATTGGGGTGATACACTCACCCTTGGCTTATCTGCTTATCGCGGTAATATTCAATGGGAGAGCTCATTAGATGGCGAAAACTGGAGCACGCTAACCGGCGAAACGAACGACTCAATTACCATCGAAAATCTAAATTTTCAGACGCGCTGGTTTAGGGCTCAAATAGTTGAGGGAACCTGTTTGCCTGTCTATTCCGAATTTATTCAGGTACTGGTGACCCCGGCGCCCGGTGTGTGTCCGTTAACCATAACCGATGTAGATGGCAACATCTATTCTGTTGTTGAAATTGCCGGACAATGCTGGATGCAGAGTAATTTGCGTACGAGTCGATACCGCGATCAATCCATTATACCAAACATTACCGAAGAGGCCCAGTGGGATAATCAAACCGAAGGTGCATGGTGCCATTATAATAACAACACCACCTATGACACTGCATACGGGAAGCTTTACAACTGGTATGCTGCGGTTGATGCCAGAGGACTTTGTCCGGTAGGCTGGCACGTTCCAACCCTTTCCGAATTTCAAGCTTTGGTTGATTCTTTAGGAGGTGTAAATGTAGCAGGCGGTTCCCTGAAATCAACAACACCCGATTGGGAAAGTCCGAATGAGGGAGCAACAAATGCCTCCGGATTTACGGCCCTACCAGCAGGAAGAAGAGGTTATGTATTGAGTGATTTTGATGGTTTGGGGATTCAAGCCGAATTTTGGACATCAACCGAGAGTACCCAGCAAATAGACGATGATGCTTACTTTGTTAAGGTACAAAAATGGTCCGGCGAAGTTTACTATTTCGATTATTTAAGCTATTGGGGCGTTTCAGTGAGATGTAAAATGGATGAGTAATTTATACAACATTATTGCATTTCAGAGCAACAAGATATATAATTCGTACTCGGAACACTAATTATGTAGGCCTTAAAACTACATTCATTAATACAAGTAGTGTAATACTCCCATAATTTCAGACCAATGATTAAGTTTGAAGACAAACACAAAAATCATTGTAAACATACCGAATTTCGATGTTGTGGCCCGCAGCGAAAGCGGTTCGCCGGCAACTGGCAGTTCGAAGCGCCATGCTGTGGAGCAGAAAGCTTTGGTCGCGAAGTGTTTGGGGGCTTAGTGTTGAAACGTGAAATTATACGCTAGGTAGTTTGGGCTCAGGTACGATGTGTGGATAGAATACGCTTTCATGACTGATAATTAAAGAAAATTATCAAAATCATTTTTACGTAATATACCGCGTAAGATTAAAACGTAATTTTCATGGATACTGGTATCTGCTCACGCACCACATCAGCAGTTCTTCGCGCTCTCCATCAACAAGCGACTTTACGGCCTTGAGGAGCTCTTTTCGGAAAAGTTGGGCATCGAAACTTACGTTTTCGAGAATAATTTTACTGTATTCGAGCATTGAAATAGCCATTTTACGACAATTTACAGGTTAGGAATAAATTGAAATCCGATGGTTGCAAAAGCAACCGAATGAATAAATGTAGCTATTCTGGCATAGGCAAACTTATGGTTTAGTGCGGCAAGCTTACTACAACATCCTTATAAAACCGGAACCTTACTTTTTGCGGAACTAGTCGCGGATGGACGCGTGAGTTGAGCGTTTCACGTATCATGTTACGCAGTTCTTTTCTTGAGGTTGCGTGAAACTCGAAATTTTCTCCAACAGCTCTCGCCCAAAGCTTATCGTCAGCTTGTTCCTTAACCATAAACACCAAGCGGTTTCGGGTTGGCTGGTCGGCCCAGCGGTAAATCAAAATCCAATCGAAAGTTGCTCCGATGATTAAAAAAACGTGGAAAATCTCATGAGGCCCTAAAAATCCAGGAACGATATCCAGGGAACGAGTAAAATCGATAACGGCTCCGATACTGTATGCAAGTCCGCCGTATAATGCGAACGAAATCGAGTGAAATCCATATAAACGCCAGGCCTGTAGCATAGAGAGCAAGGCCGACCAGCCCATCGCTACAAAAACCAAAAGGGTAAGCCATTCGGGAATTTGATCCAATAAAATTACGGTAAGCAATAGCCCGGCAATGGCTACGAACCAAAGGTAAATAAGCATTCCCCATCGCCAAATACCACGAAAAAGTATAACATGAACAGGGGTTGCTGTTCCGGCAATCATCGTAAAAATTGCGGCATAATCGAGTCTTCTGAATACCTCACGACCAAGTCCAGGCTCAAGCGCATGGTAAATGCCACTCATCATAAAAACAAAGACGATTCCTGCCATGAACACAACAAGTGAGATTGTTCTAATCTTATTACCCCATCCGCGACGTATTAGAAAATAAGCACTAAACAAGGTTATTACACCAGCAATAAGATGGGTAAGGCTTGAAACCGGTTGGTAAAAATCAAACATGGCGTGTAGTGCTTTGTTCTTCTAACGTATAAAGCAGCATTCTAGTTATGCTTCGTGTAAGAATAATTCACATATTGCGCCTACCTAAAATATTCGCTTCAGCAATCTTAATTTGTGCGAATAGCGCCCCTGATCTTCGTTGTAAATACCCTCGTGATCTATCCGATCTACCCGTACTTTTCCGCTAGCATGGATAATCTGGTTGTTGTTCAATAAAAGTCCAACGTGAATAATGCGTCCCTCGTCGTTGTCGAAAAACGCCAAATCGCCGGCCCTTGCTTCCTCAATAAATCCAAGTGTTGTTCCCTGTTCGGCCTGTTGGTAGGCATCGCGGTGCAATTTAACACCTGCAATACGCGCTAAAAGTTGCGTAAATCCCGAACAGTCGATGCCCATAGCACTGCGTCCGCCCCATAAATAAGGTGCATTCAGGAGCGACCAGGCATATTCAATCATATAGGCTGCTTTATTGTCGGGAATGCGTTCGTTAACTTGTCCTTCGTAAGCATATTCGTAGCCTTCCAAATTGCAGGTACGGCCATCGAAATATGGTAGAAGGCTTCCCAAGCTCAAAGGGAATAGCAGACCTTTCTCGGTATCCTCGGCAACGCCCAATAAATCGAGCGTGCAGGGCGCAGGGCGTGCTTCTAGCTCCTCATAACTTTCGGCCGAAATGGTTTGAATCTGTTTCACATCGACCCAACTTTCGTAGGCATCGTGCGCCGAGCGAATGTACAGCCAGTTGCCTTGACTACGGATGATGCTAAAATGTTCGCCAAACAAAAGCTGAGTAATCATTTCGCTTTTGTCGCTGGGTTCAGCCCTACAAGGCACCACACTCAGGTTGCAGATTCCGTAACCGGTTTCCATAGCGGCTATTTAGATTACAATTTCTCGATAACAATGGCCGATGCCCCGCCGCCGCCGTTGCAAATGCCCGCAACACCATAACGTGCGTTATTTTGTTCGAGCACATTAATCAGCGTAGCGATGATGCGCGCACCCGAAGCGCCGAGCGGGTGGCCTAAAGCAACGGCACCACCGTTAACGTTTACACGATTGGTATCAAGACCTAAAATCTTGTTTTTGGCAAGCGCTACTACCGAGAACGCTTCGTTTATTTCGTAGTAATCGATATCGGATGCCTTCAAACCGGCATTGGCAATGGCCAACGGAATGGCTTTAGCCGGTGCCGTGGTGAAATATTCCGGTGCTTGTTGTGCATCGGCAAAACCGCGGATCTTCGCGAGCGGCTTCAGTCCCAACTCGGCAGCTTTCGAAGCACTCATCAAAACCAATGCAACTGCACCATCGTTCAAGGTCGAAGCATTGGCAGCCGTTACGGTACCTTCTTTCTCAAAAACGGGCGCGAGGGTTGGTACTTTATCGAACTTGATGTTGCGGTATTCCTCATCTTCCGAAACCACGATAGGATCGCCCTTGCGCTGTGGAATCGAAACAGGTACAATTTCGTTTTTAAATTTTCCGGCTTCGGCAGCTGCCGCCGAACGCTTATACGATTCGATGGCAAACGCATCTTGCGCTTCGCGGCTAATGGTGTGATCACGGCTGCACAATTCGGCAGCGCTACCCATGTGGTAATTCTTGTAAACATCCCACAAACCATCTTTCACCAAACCGTCGATTACCTGACCATGTCCTAATCGATATCCGTTGCGCGCTTTGTCGAGGTAAAATGGCACATTACTCATCGATTCCATACCACCGGCTACAACGATATCGTTGGTTCCGCTTTGAATGGTTTGAGCGCCCAGCATAACGGCTTTCATGGCCGAAGCGCAAACTTTATTGATGGTGGTCGAAGGAATAGTATTGGGCAATCCGGCGAAAGTAGCAGCCTGTGTTGCAGGTGCCTGACCTAAATTAGCCGAAATAACATTGCCCATAAACACCTCGTTTACTTGGGCGGGATTGATTCCGGCGCGTTCCACGGCACCTTTTATAGCTGCAGCACCTAACTGGGTTGCCGAAAGAGCGGCCAAAGAACCGTTAAAACTGCCAATTGGCGTGCGAACGGCTGATACGATTACGACTTCTTGCATGATTTTGGAAAATTTGTTGCAAACTTAAAAATAAACTGCGGCTTGTAATGCAGCAATTGTTGAGATAATTGAATTCAACGTATTCGTGGAATTGGGTTAGTCTTTGTCGTTGCAGATTTAGTATTAAAAGCGCCGTTTAATGTGCATTTGCAATACAGGTCTAACC
>JBKCFX010000072.1:0-3548 GCA_046303595.1 Bacteroidia bacterium | reverse complement strand
GCAATATTCCGCGAACCCTTGCCTGAATATTCTCTTCGGTTATATCGGGTTTTGTACCATCAAACAAAGGTTTTAACGACGATTCAATGGCCGAAACCGAATCGGCTATGGGTAGGTTTAACCAGCTTCCTCCAAGATTATTGCACAAAGCAATGGCATCGTTTACCGAATGACCCGATGAATACTGAGATGGCAGCAATACGGCCTGCACATTTTGTACACCAAGTGCTTCAGTCGCCAACGCGTAAACCACTGCCGAATCGATTCCTCCGCTTAAACCAAGAAGTGCTTTATGAAAGCCCATTTTTCCGAAGTAGTCGCGTATGCCTAGTACAAGCGCATCGTGCAGCTGGCTAATTTCGGATTCTGGATTATCGGTAAATAACAAATCGCTTTGAAACGGAACCGATTTGGCTGTTTTAACCCAATCGAGTTCGAAAATCTGAAAATCTTCCTTGAAATAGGCCATTTCGCTTACGCAGTTCCCATCTTTATTCATCACCATCGAGCCACCATCGAAAATGAGTTCGGTTTGTGCGCCCACATGATTTACATAAAAAACAGGCAAACCAAATTTCACCGCATTGGCATGCAGCACTTTTTTTCGATCGGCAGCGTGGCCTTTTGCAAATGGCGAGGCGGCTATGTTTATAATAAAATTGGGCTGTTCCTGTGCAAGTTCATCCATCGGACCGCCGGCATAGCGGTTCGATTCGTCGAGGTTCCAAAGGTCTTCGCAAACAGTAAGGGCGATCTTCTTGCCTCGCCAAGTAATGCATGAAAACGAATTTCCTGGTTCGAAATACCGAAACTCGTCGAACACATCGTAATTGGGCAAGAGCGCTTTGTGATGGACGGAGCGAATTGTTCCATCGGCAATAAAACAGGCCGAATTATGCAACGACCGTCCAAATTCGCTTCGGTTTTGCGTTGGGGCGCCAATAACAATTGCGATATTCTCGCTGTTTTTAGCGATTGTTTCCAGGCTTGTTTGGCATTGTTCTGTAAACCTAGATAACTCCAGTAAATCGAGTGGGGGATAGCCACAAATGGCCAACTCGGGGAAAACGATTAGGTCGGCACCTTCGTTTTTTGCCCGTTGAATGGCCCGGATTATTTTCTGTGTATTGTCCTCGAAATTACCAATGTGAAAATTGACTTGAGCGAGGGCAATGTTCATAGATTGGTAAATCAGAATAAGATGCCGACGTTTAGCGCAATGAAATTGAGGATGCTATTTTGATCAACAGCATTGAAATCATCATTCGGATAATTATTTGTTTCAATATACTTTTTAACTCCTTTTGAACTAATAAAATTGGTAAGGCCATTGTTGAAGGTAATGCTTCCAACAAGTGAGGTGTTCCCACTCAAATTGTATTCGACGCCACCGCCAACCAGCATGGTTCCTCTAAACACACTTGTGAACGATTCCGTGTCGTCAAGATTCGGAATATTGTCTCCAGAAGGAAGCGTTTCTGTTAATGTAAATTCTTCTTTGTACCGAAAGCCGGCACTTAAGCCAAATTGCATAAAATAGCGCATGTGCCCGATTTCTCTTGTTCGGCCTTTTATCATCAAGGGAAGTTCTACAAAGCGAGCTGTGTATTCGTGTTTCCAACTGTATGTACTTCCTGTTTCTCGCTGTGCTCTTCCGGAAAGATATCCACCAATACTGTTCACATCAACTCCCGTTGATATCAAAAACGTTTCGTTCAAGATGAATTCAAGGGTTGGACCCCAATTAAAACCCAGTTTAGCCCTATCATTTGCCGCTTCAAAATTTACAGACCCGCCTTTAAAATCGGGCTTCATCCAGCAAAAAGCCGGAGCGATTTTCATTCCGAAACGAACTTTTCGATCCGATTCCTGGGCATTTGAAATAAAGGGTAGAAGTAGGAGAATATAGGCAAGTTTTTTCATGGCTTTATGCGGGTTAATGCGTGTGTTGCTTCTTTTGTTAATTTTGACCGGAATCTATGCAAATATAGAACGATGATTGGCTTTCGAGTGGTTTCCTTTTGGGTTCCCCTGATGTTTTTTTTAACAGGGTTTTCAGCCTGTAATTCGGGCGAAAACAAGCCGGAGGAGCGTTTAATTCCCGAAGTTTCGGACGACAAGAAAAGCGCACAGCATCTAAACATTGCGCGTTTCGAACAAGACCTGTTTCGCTGTTCTGATGGCGCGTTCACAAAAGATACGCTTGAAATCAGAAAAAAATATAAATCGTTTTTTGATCTTTTTACTTCACGCATCATTCGTGTAGGGAGTGCTCAACAGCCTCTTTTTAAACAGAATCTTTTAGGGTTTTTAAATGACCCCGACATAAAATCTGTTTCCGCCGAGTGTCGCAAGCAATATCCGGAACTGCACGAAGAAGAAAATGCACTATCAGAAGCATTCGGACGCTACCAGCGCATTTTCCCCGATTCGCAGGTTCCGCAGCTCGTTAGTATGATTTCGGGATTTAATTACACCGTAGCAACCAGCGATTCGGTTCTGGCCATTGGTCTCGATATGTACCTGGGTTCGAAGTGTCGCTTCTATGAATTGTTGGCCATGCCGCAGTTCAAAACGCAAAACATGAACCGACGAAACATCGTTCCCGATGCCATCAGGGGTTTTCTCATGGCCACCTTCCCAATGAACGCCAAAACCGACGATTTGATTAGCTGGATGATTTACCACGGGAAAATCGCTTTTCTTTCTCAAATGCTTCTGCCCGAACTTGATGAGGCGCTTATTTTAGGGTATACCAACAAGCAGGCGGCATACAATTCAGAAAACGAGTCGCGCATTTGGGCGCATTTTGTCGATAAACAATTGTTCTATTCCAAAGATTTCAACGACCAGGTAAACTACATCAACGATGGGCCGTTTACGCCAGGTTTTACGAAGGAAACCCCGCCACGCATGGGCGTGTGGCTTGGGCTCCAGTTGGTAAAGAAATACATGGATCAAAACCGTAAGATTACCATTCCCGATTTGATGCGCAACAACGATATGCACGCTGTTTTTAAACAATCGGGCTACAAACCACCTAAGCTTTCATCATGAACGAAACGTCAGATATTGTTTTAAAAGTTAAGCTCGATCAACATAAAGTTCCCGAGCAGATTTTTTGGGATGCCACCGATAACAATGTAGTAAATCGCGAGGCTCGCGCCATGATGCTTTCGGTTTGGGATCCGAACGAAAACAACACCCTGCGTGTCGATTTGTGGACGAAAGAAATGACTGTTGACGACATGAAGAAATTCATTCACCAGAGCATCCTTATGATGGCCGACACGCTGCAGCGCGCAACCGGCGAAACACTTATGGCTGAAACCATGCGCGATTTCGGACAGTATTATGGCGAAAAACTGGGATTAATCGATGCGCCCGAAAATTCATGAGGCGATTTCTTCTTCTCGTATGGGTATTTGGCGGATTGCAATCGGCTAATTGCCAGTTTTATTTAGGCAACGTTGCCGAATTGTTCCTTTCTGACGGTGCAGTTTTGAGCATTGCCGAAAATGCAATACTCGATTCTTTTTCGATTTTTC
>JBKCFX010000071.1:0-3090 GCA_046303595.1 Bacteroidia bacterium | reverse complement strand
CACAAATACAATGAATTAAAATTTTAGATAAAATTATTTAACATTTTTTTTGAAAATCGCTTGTCGCATTTAAGTTTTTTTTACATTTGTGCCGTTGTAACAACTTAAAAAAAACGAAAATGAAAAAAGTATTTTTCTCTGCTGTTCTTGCCGGTGTAGTTGCTCTTGCTTCTTGCGGTGGAAACCACGAAGACAAAGCTAAAGCTGCTGCTGATTCTGCACGCGTTGCTGATTCACTTGCTGCTGTTGCTGCTCAGGCTGCTGCTGATTCAGCTGCTGCCGCTGCTGCTGCAATGGACACTACTAAAAAAGATACAGCTGCTACAGCTGCTCCTGCTAAATAATTTTTATCAGGTTCAATCTTTAAAGCCCGGTTCGTCCGGGCTTTTTTTATTTCAGCATTTTCCACATTCTTTGTTAGCCTTGCCTTTTTTATTCTGCTTTAGTGAAAATTTCTTAATGAGATAAGCCGCAGAAATAACCAAGCAAACTCCCATCAGAATATTCTGTATCATCCTGCTAAATTAGGTTTTTCATCTATTTTTGCCCCATTCAACTCGCACAAATGCAATTCGACCGAAACGGAAAATCCAATGACATTCTCCTAAATATATATAAGGAACTACTTCTACCTCGTATGATCGAAGAGAAAATGCTTAATCTCCTTCGTCAGGGTAAAATCTCTAAATGGTTTTCGGGTATTGGACAAGAAGCTATCTCTGTTGGAACAGTGCTCGCCATGCACCCCGATGAATACATCCTACCCATGCACCGCAATCTGGGAATCTTTACCGGACGAGGCATGTCGTTTCACCAACTTTTTACGCAATGGCAAGGCAAATACAATGGCTTTTCGAAAGGTCGCGAACGTTCTTTCCACTTTGGTTCTAAGGAACACAAAGTAGTGGGCATGATATCGCATCTTGGTCCTCAGTTGGGAATCGCCGATGGCATTGCCTTGGCGCATAAACTCGACAAAGAACCATTTGTTACCGCAGTTTTTACAGGCGATGGCGGTGCATCAGAAGGCGATTTTCACGAATCGGTAAACACTGCAGCTGTGTGGGATTTGCCCGTAATTTTCATCATCGAAAACAACGGATACGGACTATCGACGCCTTCCAACGAGCAATTCCGTTTTAACTCATTCACCGAAAAAGGCCCAGGCTATGGCATTCCGGCGCGTTCTATTGATGGAAACAATGTGCTTGAGGTATACGATGCGGTTACCGAAATCCGCGAATCAATAATAAAAGACCCGAAACCCTGGTTGTTGGAGTGCATGACATTTCGCATGCGCGGCCACGAGGAAGCATCGGGAACCAAATACGTTCCGCAGGAATTGTTTGATCAGTGGGCCAAGAAAGATCCGGTGAATACTTACGAAGCCTGGCTCATGGCCGAAGGAGTGCTCAATGAAAGCTCGAAAGAGGATTTACGGGCAGAGCTGAAAAAATACATCGAGGAAGGCGTGCAGGCACCGTTCAACGACCCCGATATTGTTCCGGATACAGCTGAGGAAATTCGCGATGTGTATGCTCCTTTTCATTTCACCGAAACACATCCGACAACTGAAAGTAAAACCAAGAAACGCCTGATTGATGCCATTTCGGATGGATTGGCGCAAGCCATGGAAAAGCACCCGCAATTGGTTTTGATGGGACAGGATATTGCCGAATATGGTGGAGTTTTTAAAATTACCGAGGGATTTGTAGAACGCTTTGGCAAAGATCGCGTGCGCAATACCCCATTATGCGAAGCTGCAATAATTGGCGCCGGGCTTGGACTTTCGATCAAGGGACGCAAAGCGATGGTCGAAATGCAATTTGCCGATTTCGTTACGGAAGGATTTAATCAGATTGTTAACAATCTGGCAAAGATTCATTACCGCTGGGGGCAAAATGCCGATGTTGTTATTCGCATGCCAACAGGCGCAGGCGTTGCTGCAGGGCCATTTCATAGCCAGAGCAACGAAGCATGGTTTACGCATACACCTGGATTGAAAGTTGTTTATCCTGCATTTCCGAACGACGCCAAAGGCTTGTTGCTTGCAGCGTTTGAAGATCCGAATCCTGTTATGTTTTTCGAACACAAGGCTTTGTACCGAAGCATTTCGGAAGATGTTTATAACGACTATTTTACTTTGCCGATTGGAAAAGCCAAGCTCCTGCGCGAAGGAAATCAGGTTAGTATTATAACCTATGGATTTGGTGTGCATTGGGCACTTGAAGTTTTGGAGAAAAATCAGAATATTGATGCCGACCTCATTGATTTACGCAGCCTGATGCCGCTTGACGAGGAAACAATTTTTGCAAGTGTGCGCAAAACAGGTCGAGCCATTGTTCTTCATGAAGACTGTTTAACCGGTGGAATCGGTGGGGAAATTGCAGCGCGCATCATGGAGCAATGCTTTGAACAGCTTGATGCGCCGGTAATGCGTTCGGCCAGCTTGGATACGCCTGTGCCGTTTTCGGAGGAACTGGAATGGAACTTTTTACCGAAGGCACGATTTGAGGAGCAGTTACTGAGGCTGGTAGCATATTAATCTTCATTAAGCCATTTCACCATACTAGTTTTCACTTATTTGCTGCTGCTTTTTAGGTTTTGGAGTGGTAAAACGTGCAAAATATAACGTTTAAAAAAGTTAATTTGAATCAGTGATGAATAGTTCACCACGTAATTGCGCCAGGGGTTGAAGGGAAAAGCCCGCAGGCGGTTGAGGCGTAGCCGAAATTGGCGAGGACTTGAACCGTAAAACCCGCCTGTGGCGCCCAAACGATGGAAACTTGGTTGATGGATTGTCGTGATTTGGTGAACAATCGCGAAGGGGGCCGCCACTCCTCCTCCCCGAGGTCAAGTTACGAAACAACCATGATAATAGTCGTTTTTAAACGTTTAAAACGGATATTCTTTAAGGTTCTGATTATGTTTATTATAAGTTAAGTGTGGGCGGCTATTATCGTTGTTCCTCAATGAGTAATTGACCCGAATATGAACATTATGAGCTGAGTACCTATTTAAGTCTTAATACGTATAACTTACCAACACGCCTGTTCATATGCTGGTTGGTAAAATGGACTTGGTGCGTGA
>JBKCFX010000070.1:0-1916 GCA_046303595.1 Bacteroidia bacterium | reverse complement strand
ATGCCAAGTCATTCTTGGGATACCACACAAGATTAACATCTAAAATAACCGCTCATAATATGCTGCAATACTTGAATATGCTAGCAAATAAGCCTCTAAATCAAATTAAACATGCATCGGCTGCCTAACCGCGCCACGCGTTAGAAATTAATATTATTTATTTAGCGGTCCGGACGGGACTCGAACCCGCGACCTCCGCCGTGACAGGGCGGCATTCTAACCAGCTGAACTACCGAACCAGAATCAAACGCACAAAAATGTACGAATGGGAGCGCAAAAATACAGCTTTATTGATATGCTCCAAATATTCAGTTGAAATTTCTGCAAAATTTTCATCAGGCTTTTGATATACAAGCGCTAAGGATTTGCAAACATCTGTTATCTCAATCAATTTGCGCACTAAATTTACTGCCTCATTTGGGATACATGCAGGCAGGCGTTGCAAAGATTAAGGTGAATTTTCGCACTAAGCAAGTGCATCTATTCGGATATGGCAGGCTTTCACACAAAGCGGTTGGAGCAGAAACAGATCTGTTTGCTCGCGCGTTTATTTTTAAGCAAGATAACCGACAAATCGCCTTTCTTATTCTCGAAACTTATCTCGTCTCGCACCATCTGAAAGTAGAAATCCTTACACGATTGTTGCAAAAAAATCCGGTAAGCCAATTGCGTTTAGACAATCTTATGCTGTGTGCGCAAAATACACACAGCGCTCCCGGTGGCCTTTCGCACTACGCCTTACACAACTTAAGCTGCGGAGGATTTAACCGTATGGCATTCGAAGCATATGCCGAAGCCGGTGCCGAAGCGCTTCAGAAAGCAGAAAAGGATCTTGAAGATGCGAAACTGTATTTAAATGCAGGCGAATTAGACCTAGATGCTGATGTGGCCTTTAACCGCTCACTCAATGGATACAATGCCAATCCCGAAGTGCAACAGCAAGACGAAAACAATACGCACAAGGCTGTCGACAGGCTGATGAAACAAATACGCATCGCCGGCAATAGCGGTAATAAAGGTCTAATCAACTGGTTTGGCGTACAGGGCACATCTATTGGCGTCGATAACGATAAAATTCACTCCGATAATAAAGGTTATGCCGCTTCATTGCTCGAGAGCGACCAGGCCGATGAAGCCAATTTCGTGGGGGGCTTCGCCTGTGAAGCCTGTGCCGATGTTTCGCCCAATTACCACGGAAGATCAAAATGGTGGCCCCGAGGTAAGTATGAAGACCCGTTCAAGAGCGCTTACTTCAACGGATTTCAACAATTTGAACGCAGTAAATCCTTACTCGAGAACGACGACGATCAGATACCGCTTAACCATACACTCGATTATGCGATGGAGTTTGTTAATCTGGCTACAGTTCCCTGTGCACCGGAGTTTACACCCAACCATTCGCCTGTTTTTTGCGGGCAGGCGGCGGCCGGACTTGCCTTACTTGATGGTTCTCCGGTCGATAATCCGGGCATTGATGCCGTTAGTACAGCACTCCTTTCATCGTGGGTAAAATACCGTAATTTCCTCCGTAAGGTACCGGTAATTAGCAACAAAGCTTCGCGCAATGAATTCCGCAAATTGCTCGAAGCCCATGGCCCTAAACGAATCCTCGCTGTGTTGCACTAAAAAAAGGTGGTGGTATTTAAAAACATAAATAACGTGCCGCTTCCTCCATCTTTATCGGATTTTGGCGACTAATTAAAACGACAATACAATGCCCGAGCGCTACAGGAAAACACGTGGTTTCCGGCAATTGTGCCCTTACAGATTTTTATTTTGGGCGACATTGCCATTGTTGGGTATCCGGGTGAAATTACTACCGTAGCTGCAATACGTCTAAAGAAGAGCCTTTTACATCGGCTACATCACCGCGGCATCATCGACGTTATCATCACCAGCAATGCAAACGAATACAT
>JBKCFX010000069.1:0-22570 GCA_046303595.1 Bacteroidia bacterium | reverse complement strand
TATTACCAGTTGCCAAAAGAATAAGCCAACCGAAAATTCGCTAATTAATTTTTCCATGTATCGTTAAAACTCAGAGTTTTTGATTTGTTAAAAAACAGCGGCACACAGCCAACCGCTGCATGCTGCTGTTTGTTTTTTTTTGAATTAATCGCCCACTGCAAAAAGAGCAGCGAATCCGATACCTTCAATAAGTGCGGCTGCAATAAGCATTGCAGTTTGAATCTTACCGGTTGCATCAGGCTGGCGGGCAATAGCCTCCATTGCTGAACCTCCGATACGACCGATACCAACACCGGCGCCGATTACGATTAATCCTGCACCTACGATTTTTGGAATTGTCATGATTGTTTGTATTTAGTTGTGATTAAACTCAGATTTAATGATGTGCTTCTTCGTGATGATGTTCCTCGGATGCCGAACCGAAATACAATGCCGACAACATCGTAAAAATGTATGCCTGCAATGCGGCTACCAGCAACTCAAGAATCGATAAAACAAAGGCTAGGAAAAATGAAAGTGAACTGCCCACCCAATTTTTGAAAATGAACATCAAACCTATGATACTCATCATTACAATGTGACCCGCTGTAATGTTGGCGTAAAGACGAATCATCAACGAAAACGGCTTGATAACAGTTCCCAGCAATTCAATCGGTGCAAGTACAAGCTTCATTGGAGCAGGAACGCCGGGCATCCAGAAGATATGCATCCAGTAATCTTTCTTGGCGGTAAATGTGGTGATGAGATACGTGATAATGGCAAGACAAAACGTAACCGCAATATTATTGGTAACATTCACCCCGAGTGGAGTGAGGCCGAAAAGGTTAACTATCCAAACAAAGAAAAATACCGTGAGCAAATAGCTCATGTATTTGCGGTAATGCTTTTCGCCGATGTTTGGAATAGCAATATCATTTTTAATGTACAATACAATTGGCTCCAAAAAGCGACCAACTCCCGAAGGCAAGCCGTTGCCCGAGCGATACGAACGCGCCATACTGCTGAACATCCAAAACATCAACAATGCCACTACCATAATCATGAACACGTTTTTGGTAATGGAAAAATCTATCGGCTTCGCATTTAGCGCGTGGTGATGCTCATCAAGTTGTATGCTTCCGGCAGCATCGGTTTTGTAAATATGGTTGTGATGAAGCGCGTAGTAATTGCCATTCGACTCAGCGGTGCTTGTTCCATGGTGGAATGCCGAGGAGAGGAACACATGAAGTCCATTGTCCCATAAAATCACCGGCAAAGGGAATCCAACGTGGCCGCCATTGAGTTCAAACAAATTGAAATCGTACGAATCTTGAATATGGTGATTAATGTAGCCTTTGATCTCTGATTTTATATCGTGCGCCCCTGAACCATGTTCTGCTGTGCTGTCTTGACCTGCATATCCTTTTGCAACAAGGAAAAACGTAAGAAGTGCGAATATAATAGGCTTGAGCATATACCGAATGAACAAATTCAGGCTTGTAAAAATCGCGGCAAAGGTAGGCATTTATTTTACTCCCCAAAAGAAAATGCAGCAAATTGAAAATTGATACATACAGTTTAATCGACAACAATGTTGATTGCTAAAAATCAAGACTTTACAAAATAAATGCCTTCAG
Source organism: Bacteroidia bacterium (assembly GCA_046303595.1). Lineage (GTDB taxonomy): Bacteria > Bacteroidota > Bacteroidia > M30B66 > M30B66 > CAMCXT01. The sequence continues at coordinate 20,954 of JBKCFX010000069.1, read as the reverse complement.
CTGTTAAACAAAGTGCATAGGGTACAAAGAACGAAGCAAATTCCATTCTGCTAATGCCTCCATCGATGTAATAGGTGGGATAAAAAATCAGAAGGAAGAGTAAAAACTTCAGCGCACTTCCTCCCATGAATATAAAGCCGGTTAATTCGGGTTTCTTTCGATTCATTATCCGCAAAAGGATGTACGACAGCCATGCAAATGAACCATTGAATAAATAGGCTTCAAGGAACAAATTTTCGAACATCTTAAATGAAAATATGCTCACCTGTATCCACGCGGCCGGTATAAGTAAAACTATTAGGAGTAAGGCAAACCCTATGATTTTAACCTGTTCACTTTTTGTCTTCATCCTTGTTTAGGTTGTTTACTTGCTTTAAAACCATGTAGAGCGCAATCGCTACCGCAGATAACGTGCAGATGATAGTAAACCATCGTTTTTCGGATGGGTATTTTTCATCTAGCCACTTGCCCGCGTATGCGCCCAAAAAAATAGTAAGGCCCATCTGCGCGGCAATGCCCATTAGTTCGAGATAGCGATTTGGTTTTCTCGGCATGCCACGAAAGTACGAATTGTGATTTGCGATGGAATAAAATCAATTCAAATAATGTTCAGACCAAGGCTCGTTTTTCCCATTTTTATCGAAATGCATGCATAATTTATTTCTGAAGCCTTCATAAGCGTGGTTTAACCTCTGGTTACATGAAATTGTTCGCGTATTTCTCCAATATATTGATGTTAAAAAGTACTTCCGAAAGGGCAACATTAATTAACCGAAGCACGTATTTTTGCCCGACTGTTAATGAAAAAATTACCCCATGCAAATGCTTTCTCTTATCGAAGCTTTTCCCCAGCAACTCTCCGAAGCTATTGAAATTGCGCGGAATAGTTCGTTGCGTGAGTTAAAAAATACACCTCAACATGTAGTTATTTCAGGCTTGGGGGGATCGGGAATCGGGGGAAGCATCGTTGCAGAATTGGTGGCGCACGAAGGAAAAATCCCGGTGCATGTTTGCAAGGAATACCATTTGCCGGCTTGGGTAGGCGAAAATTCATTGGTCATCTTATCTTCCTATTCGGGCGATACCGAAGAAACCTTATCAACCTTTAACCAGGCAGTTGAGCGAAATGCACAAATCATTTGCATCAGTTCGGGCGGAACCATTTCACAATTAGCAACAGCACAGGGCTTTGACCTCATTCAAATTCCCGGTGGTAATCCGCCCCGCGCCTGTTTGGGCTATTCGCTGGTGCAATTGCTTGGTATTTTTGAACGGTATGGCTGGCTCGAAAATGCCCTCCAATCGGTCGAAAATGCTCGTAAACACATGGTTGAGAAATCTGCTTCTTACCAACGCGAAGCCGAAGCTATATCTAAGGCCATTGCATTTTCGATGCCTGTTATTTACACGTGTGCCGGATACGAAGGCATCGCCATCCGATTCCGCCAGCAACTCAACGAAAACGCTAAAATGCTCTGTTGGCATCAGGTGATTCCCGAAATGAACCACAACGAGCTGGTGGGCTGGGCCGATAAAAATCCAAAAATCGCCGCATTGTTCTTCAGAAACGACGACGATTTTTACCGCAGCGCCAAGCGCATGGACATCTGCCTCACGATTATTTCATCGAAGGCAGGTAAATTTCTCGAGCTTAATTCGGCCGGCAACAATCGATTGGAGCGCATGCTGTATTGGATTCACCTCGGCGACTGGATTTCATGGTATTGTTCTGTAGAACGAAGTGTCGATGCGATGGAAATTAACGTTATCAACCGCTTGAAGGCAGAACTGGCCAACTTGCAATGATTTACAGCAGGCCAAACAAGGAGGTAAACGTTATCCGATTAGGGCTAGCCGATTATCAGCAAACATGGGATTACCAGCAGCAGTTGTTTGACGAAATTGTGGCCATTAAGCTCGAAAATCGCAATTCGACCGAACATAAACCCACGCCCAATTACCTCATTACCTGCGAGCATCCCTTGGTTTACACATTGGGTAAAAGTGGTTCTGAGGAACATCTGCTGCTCGACGAACAGGCGCTTGCTTCCATCAACGCTAGTTTTTATAAAATAAACCGCGGCGGCGATATTACCCATCACGGTCCCGGTCAATTGGTGGTTTATCCGGTGTTCGACCTCGAGAATTTCTTTACCGATATTCACAGGTATTTGCGTCAACTCGAAGAGGCTGTAATTCTTACCCTTGCCGAGTTTGGAATTCGGGCCGGTCGCTACGAAGGCTACACCGGTGTGTGGATTGATAGCGATAAACCCAATGCACGGAAGATTTGTGCTATGGGAGTAAAATGCGGGCGCTGGGTAACGATGCATGGATTGGCACTGAATGTTTCGAACGATTTGTCGTACTTCAATCATATCGTGCCTTGCGGTATTTCGGATAAGGCGGTTACGAGCATTGTGCACGAACTGGCTCAATCGGAAATTACAATGGAAACCGTTGAGCAGAGACTGATTTTTCACCTCAGCGAATGCTTTGGTTTCCTCTAGCCAGCTTAAACAATATTGGCACAACCTTTGAAATCGGCCTGAAAAAAACAGCCATGAACAGGTATTTTATCGCATTGGCCATTTTGATTGGTACAGGCGAAATTTCCGTTTCTCAAAAACTTCTTCCTTATCAGGCATTCAAACGCGGCGAATCTTTAACCTACCGTGTTCACTACGGCATTATCGATGCGGGCGAGGCAGTAATCTCCGTTGCACAAGATGCTGTAAAGTTTGGCCAAAAACCCACCTATCATTTGGTGGGAACCGGTAAATCGGCCAGTACATTCGATTGGTTTTTCAAGGTGCGCGACCGTTACGACTCTTTTGTAGACGAGAAGACGCTGCTTCCTCAATATTTTATGCGCAAAGTGGATGAAGGCGGATTTATTATCAACCAAGAATACATGTTCAACCGCGAAAAGCGCAATGTTCTTGTACAACGCAGTGGAACCGATGTTCCCCGAAATGCCGTAAACAAACTGTTTGAAATCCCAGATTATACCCACGATATGCTATCGGCATTCTACTTTGCCCGCAATGCCGATTTCGGGAAAATAGAGGCCGGAAAGACCATTACCGTTCAGACCTTTTTCGATGAAGAAATGTTTCCGCTTACCCTTAAGATTGTTGGTCGCGAGACATTAAAAACGAAAGCCGGTAAAATTCGATGCATCAAATTGCGGCCGGTAATACAGGAAGGACGCGTTTTTAAGGACGAAGAAGATTTGACGATGTGGGTATCTGACGATTTAAACAGAATTCCCGTTCGCTTGCAGGCCGAGGTGCTGGTTGGTTCCATTAAAATGGACATCAAAGACTTCAAAAATCTCGCACATCCGCTTGCGCTCGAAAAATAAAATCCCAAACCCAGGTTTGTTTCTATATATGCCGGAGTAACTTAGCTCCGGCTTTTTTATGGATACACGAAAAATCGTTTTGTTGATGCTCTGCTGCTTTCCGTTTTTGCTTTTTGCACAGCAAGGCGAAGAACAGCTGCATGTGAAAAGTAGAGGACATCGTTCGTTTAATCGAGCGCTGGCAAAAGGAAAAAGCAGGAAAGCCGGGGCAATTGTAAAACGGAAATTATACCGCTACGACCGGCGCATGTTGTTTTCGGGAAGTTTCGATAAATCTGGAAATGCGGTAAAAAAGACCATTCAGTGGTTGAAACACCAACCCAATGTTAAGCAAATTGTTGCCGATACGTGTGGCATTCACATCAGCATTTGGCCTGGTTGGGTCGATTATGGAATTGTTGCTCAGAGCAATACAGGTCTCGTTGAGTATGCATTTACCGTTCAGCAGGGTAGGGCCAAGCGATTAAGTTATTGGGTTGGCAACTGGTGGCGCCATCGAGCCAAATTTCTGTATTTCAAACCTGTGGAAGGAAGAATTGATGCCTTTGCCAACCATTGTAAATTGGAAGATGAAAACCAGCGACGCATGCTCAACGATAACAAATTGCGCTTTAGTGTTGATCCGGGACGATTAAACTGGTCGGTGTTTGATGCGCCAAAACTTGAAGATTCGGATAAAAACACGCTTCGTTTCAAGTTAGAGTTCGAGAATTTAGGAACAGACACCCTTCGTTTGGCGTATCCACTCGTGCAAAATTCAGGTGAAAAATTGCTGTATGTTCGATTTCACGATGCAATTATGCCAAAGAGTTTTGTGGAATCGCGAACAATAAGTTTACTTCTCGACGACAACAGCAAGGGTGTCGATACTTTAGTTCTTGCTCCAGGCCAACTCCACAGCGAATGGCACAGCTTTAACGATGAATTGAACGGCGACCGCGATTTGCGTGCATCGCACAGAATCGATTCGTTGCCATACGGAAGTTACCGTGTCGAAATTATTTACCATCCACCCCAACGAATGGCGAACGATTCAACCCTTTGGCGTCCTTCCTGCGACAGCATTTCGGCTTGGTTGCCGTATATGTGGAAACACAAAGCTTCTGATGCGCAGCAAGCGTTAGCAATTCGAGGGGAAGTTGTTGATGGTGCGGTAGAATACGAAACGCATTTTGGTCTCAAAGGCAAATATGTTGGATTGGTAAAAGTGAGCGAAACAAGCGATTCATTGCTTATAAAACCGGGAGAAATCATTGCCTGGAAATTCACTGCCGACCATTACCGAAACCTAAAAGGACGGCCCATAGCACTCGAGCCGTTTCAAACGACAGGCATGCTAATTAGCCTGAAGTTGGATGCTTCCTTGCCATCTGAAACGCTAAAAAATTCGGGATTGCGGTTGTTCGGCATTCGGGAAGGCGGGAAATCGCTGGAAATTTTGGAGAAAGGTCCTTGAATGGAGTTACGAAACCTGGTATTTGAAGGATTTATGGTACTTCCTACACAAACGAGTGCTTGGTTCTTACAGCTATCGATTTAGTACATTTGACACACGAAAAAGAGGGTTAAATTTTTCGATTTATGTTTTTTAAGCGGAAGAAATTACGTTGGTTTATGATTTTCGGTTCGGTTGATAAAGCGAGGGAACTTGTACCCTTAAATCGAACCGTTCGCGTGGATGTGGAGGGAAAGTTTCTCTGTCTTGCGCGGACAGAATCAGGTTTTTTTGCAACAGACGAAAAATGTCCGCATCAGAAGTTGCCGCTTACGCATGGCGGAATATGCGAAAATGGAACGATTGTTTGTCCGTTCCATCGTTATGCATGGGATTTAAAAACAGGACGAGAAATTGAACGCCGCGAAGTTAACATTCAGCTCTATCCGGTAGAGGAGCGACCAGATGGATTGTTTGTGGGATTAGAAAGCTGAAATGCGCATTGAAAATGGCCTGCATTAGCGGTATGCCGGGCAATCGTTTAGTCCTTTATACCCCGATTTTTTACCTCCATTTTTGCTCTTTCCTTTCCCTTTTCCTTTTTTCGTGCACGCCGGGTTTTTGTAAACAGAAAATTTGAGATGAAAGTAAAGGTCCATGCCGTATACATTTGACCTGAACAGGAAAGGCATTGCTCTGTCGGACCCGATGATGAGGTTGTTGTTTAACCGTACCTGAAGACCGATTTGAGGATAACGAAAATCCCATAGCGATAGGGGCAAGGAGAACTCAAAGCGCCGTCGTTCATAGCGTGGAACGATTGCCAGCAGTCCGCCACGCCGTACAGAATTTCCAATCCGGGGGCCAAATGTTGCCGTGCCGTTCACATAAAAGTAATTCTCAAAATTGTAATCGAACTGAACCGAAGCCGCCAATGGCAACCATGTTGAGAATGCATTACTTCCTTTTACTTTTCCTTGCGGGTTGAATCGAACCTGAATCAACGAATCAGCTCCATCGTAATCCGTAACACCGGTTGAATCGTATTTGAACCAGCTCGATCGTATGTCGATGAATTCCTGCTTGGATGCCGCTTTTTTGAAGCGTAAGAAGCCTATATCTAATAACGATGCACCGGCTTTCCATTTGTAGTCTATCTTTTTACATCCACTGCGCTTCGAGTTTGGGAAATACCGGCTTACATCGGCAAGCATCTGTTTGTATTCGGCACCTATGTCTATTCCAATTCCTGATCCGGCTCCGTAAGCAGGCGCAGCCTGTTGAACGCTGCCTGAGAAGTTGTAGAATTCCAATAGCAGGCTGTCTCGAACCTCATAGTTTAGCTTGTTGGCATCGAAACCAACCGCATTAATGCCGGTAAGATAACGTACATTGGCTCCTGCACTGATTAATGTATTTTTAGTTTGGCTGAAAATATACCCATAGCTTATTCCGTATTCGAGCCAGGTAAGTGTATTCACAAAGTTGTTTTCGAGATCGTATCGTTTTGCGAGCTGCGGTTCGTATTTGAATCCTTCGACAATATGAATGGCCATTGGCAGTTCAATTTTTGCAGAAGTGTAGCTTCTTGCACGGGTAATTAACCCAAAAGAATGTTTCCCAACGCTGAGGTGAATCGACGGCCCTGTAATATTTAGCAAGACCTGTGCTCTCTTGGCCGATGCTTTTTCGTTAAACGCAAGATCGGGGAAACCGGTTTTGATGTTCTTCCACAAAAAGAAGTTTTCACGGTCGTAAAACACAAAATTATTGTGCACGAATACGTCGAGTCCTAGAAGGTTAACATCGAGAAACAGCTTGGAATCGCAGCCTTTGGCAGGATTCAGAAACAAGCCTTGAACTCCTGAATAATTCGACGCAGTATAGCCAATCTCTTCCTGTGCATGCAGGTGAAAGGGTATGCCGAACAGCAAAACAAACAACAACACCTGATATCTCAGAAAGCGCAGAAACTGGTATTTGTTTAAAACAGCCACGGTTATGAAACAATATGCAATTAACCCAAAATCGACAAATTGGTTCCGTTCAAAACGCAAATGTATGCGCTTTATTTGCCGCAGCATTAAGACCTGGTTTTTATTCCGGGGCTTTGGATTTTTTTTCGGGGATATGAATTTAAAAAACGGATGCTCCAATTCATACTATTAACCCGCCAGGGATTGCAGGGGAAAGCCCGCAAGCGCTAGGGCAGCGCGATTTAGGGCGTGGACTTGAACCGGAAAGCCCGCCCGTGGCGGCCAAATAAAATGTTTAACGTTTAGACAATGAGGTGTTTGTGATCGGCTGCATTGGGTGCCGCCACTCCACCTCCCCATACGGCAATTTACGCCTTACGAGCCCAACTAGTCGTATATAAACGTTTAAAAACGGATAACCCACAAGTTTCAACTTACAGACTCGGCTTACAAGAAGACGCCCGAATTTTACTGCTAAATATTCTGGATTTATTCAAGATTCTAAACCAGAGAACGATCTACCAGCTTAAAGCCTTTGCCATGCACATTTAAAATCTCAATGTTGGGATCGTCGTGCAGGTATTTGCGCAGGCGGGCAATGTACACATCCATGCTGCGGGCGTTGAAATAATTGTCTTCAGACCAAATGGCACGCAAGGCAAAGTTCCGCTCGAGTGTGTCGTTCTTGTGCAAACACAATAGTTTAAGCAATTCTACCTCTTTGGATGTTAATTTATGCACGTCGCCGTTGTGCAGCAACTGGTTTAGCATGGGATTGAATTTGTATTTCCCGATGGTAAATTCCTGCTCGGCATTGGTGCCATCGCTGCGTTCGGTGCGTTTGAGAATGGCTTTGATGCGCATCACCAATTCCTCCATGCTGAATGGCTTGGTAATGTAATCGTCGCCGCCTACTTTGAAGCCTTCGATGGTGTCTTCTTTCATCGACTTGGCCGTGAGAAAAACAATGGGCACTTCCTTGTTGTGGTTGCGCACCTCGCGGGCCAACGTGAAGCCATCCATTACCGGCATCATCACATCAAATAAGCATAAATTCCATTTTTCGCGCAAAAAAACCTTAAAGGCTTCTTCCCCGTTTGAACACAATTGAGTATGGTATCCCTTGGCTTCTAAGTACTCACGTATAATTGAACCCAAATTCGGGTCGTCTTCGGCAATTAAAATTTTCATAATTATTTTTCCGCAACGGGTTCAAAAACCGTGCGCAAGAAATTAACTGACAAATCTGCACTTTATTGTGCTGCGGGTTGATTGTAAGGAAGATATACCGAAAATGTACTGCCAACCTCGGGCTCACTCTCGAGTTTAATTTGTCCATGATGCATGCCCACAATTACCTTCACGTAGCTCAGTCCAAGTCCAAAGCCTTTAACGTTATGGATGTTACCGGTTGGAACGCGGTATAATTTCTCGAAGATCTTCTTCTGCTGATCGCGCGAAATTCCAATTCCGTTATCGCTTACCGCCAACACAAATTGACCATTCTGTTCGCGTGTTTCAATTTTTATTTCGGGCGATTCGGGTGTGTATTTCAAAGCGTTATCGACCAGATTAAAAACCACGTTGGTGAGGTGCACAGTATCGGCTTCGATTTCAAAACGTTTCGCCTTAAGTTGCAGATCAATTTTCACTTTGCGCTTCTCGATGTGCATGTGCATGCTTTTTAACACGCGTTCAATAACCTGATGCACATCGACCGTTGCAATTTGCAACTTAAAGTCTGATTTCTCGAGCAATGCACTTTGCAAAACATTTTCGACCAATTGTGCCAAACGTTTGTTCTCTTCGGCAATCATGCGCGAATAGTTCTCGACCAAACGCGGTGTCTTAACCATGTCGGCATCGTTCAGCGCTTCGCAAGCCAAGGAGATGGTGGAAATCGGCGTTTTCAATTCGTGCGTCATGTTGTTGATGAAATCGTTCTTGATGTCAGACAATCGCTTCTGCCTGATAATCGTTGCAATGGTATAGTAGAACGTTCCAATGATGATGAGAATGAAGAAACCCGACGTTGCGAACATCAGCCGTAAATTGCTAAATACGTAACGACTCTGTTCCGGGAAATACAACATCAGGTAATCGGGATGGTAGAAGATATCGTGCGGAAACAGGCGCATCCTGAAGCGCGTTTTCATCAACTCCTGCGTGTAATCGGTAGGATGGTCGACAAATACCTTGTTGTTGGTGAAGTCGTACAAGCCAAATTCGAAAGGCGTGTTGATGCCGGCCAATGCAAATTCGGTTCGAAGCAGCGAGTCGATGGTTTTCGGATTTACCCGATCCTCAACACCGGTACGCATGTTTAAATCGAACAACTCTTTGAATACATCGGTAACGAGCCCCGATTTTTTCATCAAGCGCTCAAAGCGTTGGTCGCCCGTTTTGTTGAACGAATTGACCGAGCCGGCCACATCCGAGAAAAATTTCCCGCCATCGGTTTGCTTCGATCTGCGCACTTTACGAAACTGCTTGCCCGATGCCGAATCGCTGAAATTTTCCTCAATCACTTCCACCGTACCATCAGCATTGAGCTGACGGAACTCGGCCTGCAGTTCGCCCGGACTTACTTCGTTCCAGAACACAAGTCCCGAAGTGGTGGTGTCTTTGCGGTTTATGTTTTGCCGAATGAGCGAGTCGATGCCCATGAAAAACGTCTTGCCTTGCCGCGAAGCATCGAAGCGTTTCCGAACATTTTCGGCAACCTCTTGCTTTTCGATGTGCTCAACTACGTTCGACATAACCGTATTCACCGTGCTTTCGAAACGCTGCCGTTCGAGTGTAACGGCATTGTCGATCCAATAAATCTGGATACCGATGAGGCCCGTTAGTGCCAGCACCATCAGGCCAATGATGAGACGTATGTTGCTGCGGTTAATCACGTGCTTTGTACAATGCAGCTGCAAGTTCGGCAAAATCGGCCACAGAAAGTTGCTCGGCGCGCAGGTTTAGCCAAACCTGTTCGGAGCCATTCCCGGGGAGCATCGGTTTTAGGGCGTTGCGCAATGTTTTGCGGCGCTGGTTGAAGGCGAGTTTAACCACCTGAATGAAAAACTTCTCCGGAACAGGAAGTGTAACATTGTCCTTTCTGCGCAAGCGAATTACCGCAGATTTTACTTTGGGTGGGGGCTGAAAAACATGTTCGTGCACCGTGAAAAGGTATTCGATGTCGTAATAGGTTTGAAGTATAACGCTCAAAATACCATATACTTTATTGCCATGTTTGGATGCGATGCGTTCTGCAACTTCTTTCTGGAACATGCCACAAATCTCACTCACAAGCGAACGGTGTTCGAGGCAGTGAAAGAGAATCTGTGAGGAAATGTTGTAGGGGAAATTGCCGATTACTGCGCCGTCTGCATCGAGGTAACGACTTAGATCCATGCGCAGAAAATCGCCTGGCAAGATGCGGTCTTTGGCTTGTGGAAAGTTCGTTTCGAGGTAGGCTACAGACTCGCGATCTATTTCGGCAAGCCACAATTCGAAAGGCTTTTGTAGTAAATATTGGGTAAGTACACCCATGCCAGGACCTACCTCAATTACTTTACGGCCTTCAGTAACACGCAAGCTATCGGCAATGGAAGCGGCGATGTTGAGATCGATAAGGAAGTGCTGACCAAGCTGTTTTTTGGCGCGAACCTGATGATATTGCTGTTTCACACCCATTCGAGCAAGGTTCTGAACGCCACAAATTGGTCGCGGTAACGTGCGGTATGTTCTGCCTGAAGTGCGGGTGCAAATTCGGCACGGTAGCGTTCGTAATGCTCCATACTTGGGGCGGTGTATTGTATAGAATAGGTGAAGCCCTCGCCTTCTTCGGTGCTTAGCACGCGTAAAAAGCGGTTTTCGGTAAACATGCCGGTTGCGAGCACATCGGGAATGTGTTTGGTTTTCATCCAGGCCAGCCATTCTTCGTGAATTTCGGGATCGACACTAACGGTAACGTTGTAAAGAATCATGTAACAAAGATAAACTCAAATTGAGCAATCGTGCTGTGTATTTATAAACAAGAAACCGAGTCGGTAATCAAATCGAATGTTCTTTGCTTAGAGTTTAACTGTTGTCTCGCCCATTCCATTAGAATTCGATTGTAAACAAGACTGCTCCAGAAATTTATGCAAGCTTTTACCTTTTCGGATGAGAGCAACTCGGAAAGGAATTAGCCAGGCTATCTGTTTTTTAGGAATAATTCTATATTTACCCCAAAATGCTAGTTCGATAAGTTGATTACATCAAATGCACTTCGATATTTTTTTCAGTTTTTCCAAAATGGATTTGGGCGATGGACCGCCTGCTTTACGACAATCTTTTCAAACAAATTCGCGAAGCCGACGCCTTAGGATTCGACACAGCATGGATTGGAGAGGCCCATTTTTCAATTAAAACAGAACAGGTAAAACCAGAGCCATTATTGCCGCATTTCAAGGGCGAATTGTGTATCAATACCGACATACTTCAAATTGCGGCCAAGGCACTGCACCAAACCAAGCGCATAGGCATTGGATCGGCCATTCGCAACATCTTGGTAAATGGAGGCCCTATAGCTCATGCTGAAGCCATTCGTACCTTTCTAACTATTCATGGAGCTGAGCTCGAATTGTCGAATCGTAAACTGCATATCGGTTTTGGGATTGGGCGATTTGTTTATGCCAATGAAGTGCATGGAATTAAACCACGCAATGAGATGGAGCGTTTGCTTTGGCCTCAAGTACGCAACGCCATTTTGCATGAAGCATCAACCCTTTTTCTTAGATTGTTGAATGGCGAAACGCTGGGCTCCGATCATCTTCAATCGGCATTTCTTTTCCGGAAAGACGCTCCTGCAGAAAACTGGGAAAAAGCTATGGTTTCAGCAGGGCTAGACCCGGCAAGTGAATCGATAAAACTAGAGCCGCGCTGGAAATTCGATCCTGTTTTGCTGCTTCCCGAGGATATAACACTCGAGAACCTAGAGCTTGTTTTAGGTTCGCACGATCCGGCTTTGCAAAACCACGTAAATACAATTTGTCCAGTTAAGGTATTCAATCTTTCGGTTACGCCTTCAGCTACTATCGATGCAACACATGAGCGCATGCAAAAAGCCTATCATCCATCGGGTGGCCCATGGCATCGCTCCTACATGCCGCGTACCATTATGATTTTCACTTGTGCCGATGAGCATTTAAATGAAACACAACAAAACGAAAAAGCTGCAAATGAAGCACGCGAAGCAATGATTGCTTATTGGAAAGCAATGGAAGGCACTGTAGATCAGAAAAAGGTAGAAGAAGGAATGGAAAATGCCGTTTACGGTTCGCCTGAAAAAGTGTATAAAGATTTAACCGAGCGCTTTCATCCAGAAGATCGGTTAATGACTTGGTTCGATTTCAACACCAATGACGCGGCAGTTGTAATTCAACGGATGCGTGCATTTGTTAATCACGTTGTGCCACGTTTTCAATCCTGATTTATGGAACATGCTCCTTTGCTTATTTCGGGTGGAGGCTTAGTTGGCCTTTCGTCGGCGCTGCTCTTTTCAGATCGTTTCGAGCACGTCCATATACTTGAAAAACGCGAAAACCCCGAATATTCATTTTCGCGTGAGGCACGCTCACTGCAACTGGTGCTCTCTGCTCGCGGATGGCGCACCTTGAGGAAACTCGGCCTCGAGAATGCTATTCGATCCAACGCAATGGAACTGCGCGGGCGCACCAGACATCACGACCGACAATGTTTTTTTGAGCCATATTCAGCATTGGGAGATACCATTAGCTGTATATCGCGAAATACGCTTCACCATTTGCTAACCGAAGCTGTTTTGCAAAAGGGGAATATTACTACTCATTACAGCCAAACGGTTCAAAATTTATTTTTTGAGCGTAAAGCACTGAATTCATTTAACGACAATAAAAAATCGCACTGGAAATACGATGTACTGATTGGTGCAGATGGCGTACGTTCGCGAGTTGCGCAAGAATTAAATGTGAATGGTGAATGGAAAAGTAATCTTGAAAAAAACCACTACCGCGAAATACGCATTCATAAGGCGCCCTGGGTGCGCGACACGTTTCATTACTGGCATAGTTCGCACGCCATGATTGGAGCATTCCCGGTTTACGAAGGAGGCTTCAGTGTATTTCTTGTGCACCGAAATGAACAAAGCGATAAATTACTTCATAATCCTGATGCACAATGGTTTGAAACTTTGTTTCCCGGATTTTTAGATGATGTACCCGATGCCCGTGAACAATTTGCCGAATCGCGTGGCGGTTTTTTAGGGTCAATTGATTGTAAACACTGGCATTACGACAATCATACAGTAATTGTAGGGGATGCCGCCCACGCTATGCTTCCCTTTATGGGACAAGGTTTAAATACCGGCCTCGAAGACATTTATGAACTGGATGCCATATTGGGCCAAGATGGAATGATGAAAACCCAACACATTTATGATTTTGCTGTATCGCGGCAAACACAAGCGCGTGCCATTCGCGAAATTTCCGAACAGCAGTTTCGATACCTAACCGGAAAATTCGGCCCTATAGATTATGCGCTTAAACACCTACTGGATCATAAAGTGAATTATGAAAATTTGCCCAGTACCTACATGGCATGCGCCTTTAGTTTGGAACCCTTTTCGACTATCTGGAATCGCGAAATCGTACTTCGTGAATCATTTAGCGACAGTGAAATACATGAACAAATTCTTAAAGACCAGATGCACTAATTACTATTCATGCGGTATTGACTCCCTTGTTCTCGCTTAATAAGGAACTAAAATATACTGTAGGCCACCCAATACAAATGATAAAACCCTTATTACTCATGAAAATTGCATTACATCGGATTTGGACGCCAGAGGTAATGCAATAAAAGATAAGGCTGTTGGTTATGTGTATGAGGAATTAATCCTAATTGTTACCCTTGTTTTTGTACCGCTTGAATAGTGATATACAACAAGCGCTCTGCCTAATGGCGTCAATGTGAATCGCATGGGCATAACCGGGCAGGGATAGAAGCCGGCAGCCCACGTAGTGGCTACAGGCGAATAGCCCGGCTGCCCGCCCAAAAAAAATATGAGCTCTGATTGGTACGCAATCGCTTGGCTTTCCGATTATCTTTACAGGGCAATGAAACTCTTCAGATTATACGTTTTTATGATTGTTATGGCTGTATTTTTAACGGCCAATGCAAAAGCTCAAACGAGTTTCTGGCTAAAGAAATTAGGCTACGATTCGTTGCTTCAAATTGCTTATCGCGTCGATGTTTCCGAACACGATGAAGCATTTAACGGCACCTATTGGACCGAAGGAAGCCGTGCCCGATTCAATTTCCCACACGGAACAACCCGGTTTAGAACCGGCTTGGTGAAGGGTTGGCGCACGCATCGCGAGTTTCAATTCATAGACGAAAAGGGTAACCACAAAATCGATAGTGTGCTGTGGGCCGCAGGACAAATGGTTAATTTTCAACGTGTGGGATCTTGGCGAAAGTACCACCTCAATGGGAAGGTGGCTATGGAGGTGAATTACTGCGATGGGCAACTCTGTGGAGTGGCGTCTTTGTATCATGAAACCGGGGCAGTAAAAACCACCGGCACAGTTGATGAAAAAGGGTATCCACATGGCCTTTGGCGGGGCGAATTCCCTTCGGGGCAGCCCAGATTTGAAGTAAGCTATGAACATGGGGTAAACATGGGTTGGTCGAAGCATTATACCGAGGAAGGCCTGTTTAGCGAAGTGCATTTTATTAGCAATCAATGGGCGAACAGTTACGATTCGATTAACTTGTATTATCCCAAAACTGGTAGATTGAAGGCTCGCATAAAGCGCGCAAACCAATTTGACACTGTAGTGGAAGCTTGGGACGAAGATGGCAAGCAAACAGTCTTTAACAGCAGCGGTTCGATCGCAGGGAACTTCCCGATGTTCGAACAAGGGTATGTAGAATTGAGCCTGCGCGATGGCCGTGTGATGGGCGAAGAAACCCGGTATCACGACAAAGACAAAAAAGAGATCCGTTCCCGTACGGTGCGCAATGCGAGAGATACGATGCGCTTTCATCGCAACACCTTTTATCGCGGTGGAATGCCGGAAACGGAATTCAGTTTTATTTGGGTAATAAAAGACGATCGGCTGGAATTGGAATTCGACGGCCCCTACAATGTCTATCATGCCAATGGGAAACAGGCCAGTGCAGCGGTTTTCAAAAACGGTTTTTTGATTGACGCCTATCGACATTGGAATGCGTCGGGAACGCTGATTCAAGAATGTTCGTTTGCTTCAGAAAACAGCTCCAAAACACTGGAACTTCTCGAGATTGATGATGAATCGATGTCGGGCGCGGGTGTGCCGAATGGTATTTGTAGGTACTGGAACGATGCCGGAATGTTGATTCGCGAAGAATCGTATGCGATGGGCCGGCGCGATGGGGTGTGGAAAACCTGGCATCCGAACGGCATACTAGCTTCAGAAAGAACCTATAAGAATGATCAATCGGCAGGAAAAGATCGTTATTACGACGAGCAAGGTAAGCGGATTAAATCGCCTACAGAAGATTGTCCCACACAAAACTGGGGTAGTGGATTTATCTGTTCAAAACATCAAAACGAATCGGTAACCGATGATATTGGGCATTGCGGAAATTGCGGGCAGGGAACCAGCAGCGGCATGTATGGCCTGTGTGCAAAGTGCGCCTGCCGATTGAAGAAATGCCAAAAGTGTGGCAGGGATTTGTAAAAAACGTAACCCGCAACAATGAGGCTTAATTTGATGATCAGGCATGAGAAATTGCGTTGGCAAAAGCAAATTAAGATACTTCATTTCCCTTGAAATTATGTGCGTTGTTTTATTTCTAGAAAAGTACCGGAGCCCTTAGGCGAGCTCGATTTTGCCTTTTGAAAATAAATACAAAATATTAACAGCAGTCGCCGAAAGCACTAGATAAATTGCGAAGCAGTTAGCGTAAATAATGAATAGTCTGGCGATTATTGAAGATAAACAAGATGAGTAGATTTTCAATGCGAAATCTAGGTAAAGTCTTATTGCACAGTATCGCCGCGCAGGGTTCTGAAGCGGTTTCGCGCTTCGACAACATACAGCGAGCCCGGAAAGGTGGTGATGAGTTCTTTGTACAATTCCATGGCTTTATCTTTCTGCTGCAAGCGATAATCATAGATGCCGGCAAGAAGCATCAGTGCGTTATCGCCCAAAATTTCTTCGCGGTAACTGAGCAGGATTTTTTCGAGTTGTTCACAGGCTTTTGACACTTCGCCCTGTTGAAGAAAAATCTGTGCGCGTTTGAAAAGCAGATCATCATTCAGGGTGCTTTCGGGAAAAACAGTTTCGAGCGAATCGAGGATAGCGAGTGCCGCCTTGGTATTGTGCTGAAATCCGGCTAGATCGGCCCGGGCAAACATGCGCAGCGCCTCACCGGTTGTATCGAAATTGAGGTTATCGCCGATGAGCATGCTCAATTCGAGCGCATCGTTGGCGATGAGTTTTGACGTAGCGGCTTTCAATACATCAAGTTGGGCTTTCGACCATTCGAAATCGCCCTTGTAGTATGCCAGACGGGCGTTCCGGAATTTTGCTTCCTGTCCGAGTGTGTCGCTGCGCATGGCTTTCTCAACTTGGGAATACAACAAGGTCGATTCCCAGATCTCGCCACCTAGTAGTTGAATTTCGGCCATTTCGAGCTTAACTTCATTTAAGGTACGCTGCGAAAGTCCGGCCTGCGGCTCGATAAGCGCTTCGAGCAAGGTTAGCGCTTCGGCTGCTTTGTTTTGGAAGAAGGCCATGAGATGTGCGAGTCGTATGCCAACCTGAGCCGAAATTTCACCAGCACCAAGTTCCTCGTAAATAGAATTCAATGCGCGTTCTGTTTCGGCAATTGCCTCGGGAGCCGGATCGGGCGTTTTCATTAGATGTTTATACAGCGCCAATCCAAATTCTTTGCGGGCAAAAATGTAATTTTCGGAGTTCTTTCCTTTTTCTATTACATACAAATACGCTTTCCGAGCCGTTTCGAATTGCTCGTTGCTTGAAGCCAGGCGTGCCAATTCGAGCACACGTGCTCCATTTTCGCGGTTGCGTTTATCGATAGCCTTTACTTGAACCAGCGCGCTCTCGAAATCTTTGCGTTGTATGAGGTACCAAATAAATACCTCGCTCAGCGCCAGATTATCGGGGGTTTTCTGGATTTCCTGCAGAAGTTTTACACGGATTTTTTCGGCTGTGGAACCATCAGCATCGTTCGCCAGCATATCCTGAATGTTCTCCTGGATGGCTTCCATGTAATCGAACGTTTGCGTAGTAAGCAAGCTGAGGTATTCATCCAGCACTTTCTCAACTTCACCCTTCTTGCCATACAGGCGTGCAAGCTCCATACTAAAGGAATACAGGCGAATAGTCGATTTGCGTGCATTCACATAGGAAGCAATCGCCAGATCAATTTTACCTCTAGCTTCGAGTGCCAGCGCGAGCGATTTTACGCGGTCGTCGTCTTGTGTTTCGAATTGCTTGAGCAGTTTATCGTATGCTTTGCGTGCTTTGGATTCGTCACCGGCCTGTTCGCTAATCCAGATTTGGTCTACAAGATATGATGCATTGCCGGGGTTTTTGCGCAATTGGCGCGAAGCTAGCTTGTCGGCCTGTTTAAAGTCCTTGAGCTGCAAATAGCATTGCAGCAACTGAGAATAGTAGAAATTAACCGACTTGGCTTCGTAGAGTTTTTCATACAAATCGGCAGCCTTGAGCCATTCGCCATTGCCATAGAACTGCGATGCGAGTTGCTCTTCGGTGCTCTGCTCCTGTTCGCCTGGACCGTTTCCGGGTTGGGCGCTCAAACTGCCGAAAGCGGCAAAAAAAATGGATAAAAGCAAAAAAAACTTCATGCTGTTCACGATGCAACGAAGATACTGATGAAAAAGATACCATCTAAACGATTTTATAGATATTGCAGTATGCTAAATCGATCTTCTTGAAGAGAATAAAAAAATGATCGTTAATTTTAGTTTGGTAATTTGAGAATATTGCCTACTTTTGCGTCCCTTTTACCGTAAAAGGGTTAAAAACATTCAACACTATGTACGCAATTGTAGATATCGCAGGTCAGCAGTTCAAAGTGGAGAAAGATCAGACTGTTTTCGTTCACCGTCTTGAAAACAAAGAAGGTGATAAAGTTAGCTTCGAGAATGTACTTCTCGTTGACAACAACGGATCGGTTAAGGTCGGAGCTCCCACCGTTAGCGGTGCATCGGTGAGTGCCAAGGTACTCAGCCATCTGAAGGGTGACAAAGTCATCGTATTCAAGAAAAAACGCCGGAAAGGTTACCAGAAGTCAAATGGTCACCGCCAGCAGTTCACCAAAATTGTTATCGAAGGTATTAACGCTTAAACGAACACGAAATGGCACACAAAAAAGGGGCGGGTAGTTCCAAGAACGGCCGCGAATCGCACAGCAAACGATTAGGAGTTAAAATTTTTGGTGGTCAGGTTGCCGTTGCAGGGAACATCATTGTTCGTCAGCGCGGTACACGACACCATGCCGGCGAAAACGTTGGCATTGGTAAAGACCATACGCTCTTCGCACTTACAGATGGTATCGTTCGGTTTAAGCGCCGCACCGATAACCGTTCGTTTGTATCGGTAGAGCAGGCATAAGTTTACTAGGAATTTTCGTTACCTCTAAATCCGAATAAGCATTTGGGTTTAGAGGTTTTATGCTTTTGGGTTTAATTTCATTTTGCATAAAGGCGAGCTAGGAAATTGGATTAACAGAATCAGAGCTAATGCGATTATAACAATTGGTTATTGAAAATAGCCGACTTGTCCAAATGGCATCCAGAACCAATGGAAGATTGATTGGCCTACAGAATAAACCAATGCCTTAAACCCTTCAAGGCTTGTTCATAATCTCATCAATGCTCTGACGCGTAACAGCGTGGTAAGCCATTCGATATTGGGCATAAATGCTTTTCGCTGATTCTTTCATCGCATCCTGCTTCATCATGGCTTTGTAAAGCGGCAACACAAACTTACGACGGCCCACTGCACCCAAAAAGGCTTTGGCCGAAGGAATAACGGAAGCATCGCCACGATTTAAGCGGTAATAGAGCCAAGCAAATCGAATTTCAGAATTACCCGCCAGCGAAAAGCCATATTGCTTATCAAGTGATTCGGCCTTCGGTTGTGCGAGATCTTCGGGCAATGAACGAATAAAATGCAACCACTCGTGTGTTACCCAAGACTTTGTTTCGTTGCGTGCTGCTTTTTCGCCCGCTAAAATACGTGGTACGATTGCTTCAACCTTGTGGAATCGTTCCGATTCCGGTTGCTTGCATTCGGCAGGCAATCCCGGCGAATAAATCCATCTCTCAACTACGGCAAGTATTTCGGGTGCTAAACTTAAACCGTTTCGAGATTTTAAATACTGAAGAAATCGTTCGGTAGTAATGCCTTTAAAGGCAAACTCTTTGAAATAGCGGTTCAGGAATGCATCGAACGCTTCGCGCCCTACCTGATTTTCGAGATAAATCAACAGAAAACAGCCTTTTTCGTAGGCGATGTCGGTCATGCCATCGTCGGGGTCGCGACCGGCGAGCTTGAGCTTAAGCTGCGTATCTGCATTGTCGTTGCCCAAATCGATGAGTGTTTCTTGAAGGTCTTTGTAACCGAGCACTTCGAGCATATCGGCATACGATTTTCCGTAAAGCGCCTCCATGATGCGGCGTTCGAAATATACTGTAAAGCCTTCGTTAAGCCAGAAATCGTCCCAATTGGAATTGGTTACAAGATTACCCGACCAGCTGTGCGCCAGTTCGTGAGCAATGAGTGCAGTGAGCGAGCCATCGCCCGCAATAATTGTGGGTGTAGCAAAAGTGAGGCGCGGATTTTCCATTCCGCCGAAGGGAAACGAAGCCGGCAATACAATCACATCATAGCGCCCCCATGCATAAGGGCCGTAAAGTTGTTCGGCCGCGAGAAGCATCTTTTCCATATCGGCAAATTCCTTTGCGGCTTTGGCCAGCATTCCCGGTTCGGCATACACGCCACAACGCGAGCCAATGGCCTGAAACCGAATATCGCCGGCTGCCAATGCAATTAAATACGCCGGCACGGGCAATTCCATTCGGCACGTGTATGTGCCGGTTTCGTTGCGTTCTTGTACGTTTTTTCCACTCATCACGGCCATGAATTCCGATGGCACATGAACAGTTGCTTCCCAGGTAAAGCGAATGCCCGGACTATCCTGAACAGGAATCCAAGTGCGGGTTAAAATTGCCTGCCCTTGGGTGAACATAAAAGGCGCTTTACCATCAGTGGTTTGGGATGGCTCGAGCCATTGCAAAGCGGCAGCATCGGAGCTTGTGCGGTATTTTATTCGAACCGATTTGGTGTTTTTTTGAAGCGTGATGGAAAGCGGCCTACCTAAAAACGGTAATTCATCGGCAAGTTTATATGGGGTTGCGGTACCATCGTCTAACCATGCACCCTGAATTGACATTCCACGTGTATCGAACCAGATTTCACGCGCCGAGTCCGATTTCTCAATGGTGTAAAGTGCTTCGCCATCGATTTCTTTAGCTGTGAAATCGAGCCTTATATCGAGTTTAAGGTGTTTGATAACCGCTTCTGAAGGTTTGGCGCAGCTATGCTGATCGGATTGAGCATGAAGCATCGTCGAAAAAATTAACACTAGACAAAACGTCCAACCGTGTTTCATGGTAGAATGGTGATTGTGAAAAAATACGAACCCGATTATTCGCGAAATACTGTTACATATCCTTTCAAGGGTTCAGAACCATCATTGGGCTCTACTACATAATAGTACGTTCCCGAGGTTAGCACATCACTACCAGTCCAGTCGTTTTTATAATCGGTTTGTTCGAATACTTTCTTCCCCCAGCGACTAAACAGATAAACGGTACTGCCCGGATAAGCCTCAATGTTTGTTATGGTAAAAAAGTCGTTCTTGCCATCTCCGTTCGGCGAGAACGTATTGTACGCTACCAAATCGCATGTTTCAACTGTTACACGAATGGTGTCTGATGCTTCTACACCACAACCGTCGCTTACCGAAACGATATAAACCGAGGTAGACTGCGGCTCGACCAGGGCGGTAGAATCGCTTACCTGCTCTATTGGCGTACTGCCTTGGAAAGAATACGTATAGACGC
>JBKCFX010000068.1:0-17233 GCA_046303595.1 Bacteroidia bacterium | reverse complement strand
ACGCGTTGCGCGGTTGAAAACTCTTTAAAATATTAATAAGTAAAGGTTGTGCAATACTCATATAATGAGTAATTTAAGGCAAATCTTCTAACATTTTCCTTATGCACAACCTTCAAAGCAATTTACAAAAAATCCAGACCGTGGTAAGCAGTTTTTTTCAGTTTGACGTTGATCGTTTGGGTAATTTTTCATTTTATCCTAATAGGCCAATTGTTTCTGATATTGAAATAATTGCGCTATCAATTACTATGGAAGCAATTGGCATTTCCTCGGAAAACCTTCTTTTTTCCAAGCTTCAATCTGACTATCCTTTTCTTTTTGAGCGCTTTCCAAATCGAAGGAATTTCAATAAACGGCGCAGAAAACTTCAGGATAAAATAGATAAAATCGCCCTTGATATGGCTGAAGTTCTGAGTTTGAATGAATCTACCTTTATCATTGATTCAACCCCGGCGCCTATTTGCCGAACAGTTCGAGCACCCAAGCTTCGAATAATGAAAGATGATGTGGACTTTCAACCTGCGTATGGTTACCAGGCAATTGATAAGACTCGCTATTTTGGCTTTAAACTGCACATACTTGTATCATCAGCTGGTACTATTAAAAACTATATTCTAACTCCTGCAAATGTGCACGATATTAAAGTTGCAGAAGACCTTGCAGAAGCTTTTATACATGATTGTAACTTGCTCGGTGATAAAGCATTCTTCTCGGAGCCAGTCCAACTTTCACTTTTTGAATCATTTAAGGTAAAATTAAAGACCCCAAAGAAGAGAAATATGAAAACACTTTCTGACTGGAATAAAGGCGATGCACGAACTCGAAAAATGGTCGAAACGGTGTTTTCGCAACTTGAAGATCATTTTTTAATGAAAAGAAACTATGCCAAGTCATTCTTGGGATACCACACAAGATTAACATCTAAAATAACCGCTCATACTATGCTGCAATACTTGAATATGCTAGCAAATAAGCCTCTAAATCAAATTAAACATGCATTGGCTGCCTAACCGCGCAACGCGTTTTACATATTTTTTGGATACCTATTTTCCCATTTCGAAAAACAGGGTTGAGCGAATGTTCAAATTGCAAACAGGTATTACAAAAAAAAGATTTTTCGGAGGAATTAAAAGAAAAATATGGCCAATTAAAATCTATAAGCAAAACACCATTTTGGACATTTACAGGTGTTCTATTGATTATAATATTAGCTATATATATATTGGTTAACAATCCCGTTAACATTTCTGAATTAATAATTAATCAAATCAATTAAAATTAAGTATGACTGAAACAGAGTTTTTAGAGCGGTTTTCATATAATCCCTCTTCCGATTTATTAGGATCAGGTGGATTTGCAGACGTGTATAAAGTTTTTGATAAAAAATCGAATGCATTCGTAGCACTAAAAATTTATAAAGAAAAGTTCTCCAATAAATATGATTTGCTTTCTGAGAAAAAGAGAACGGAAGGGATCGATCATCAGAATTTATGCAAATATTTTGATGTATTTGAGTTAAAAGTCAAAGACAGCCTAAACCATGAAACAATGCGGCAATATGCCGTTGTTGAATACATGAATGCAGGGACTCTGAGTGATTATATCAAAACGCATAATCCAGATTTAGAAACCAAGAAAAAACTGTTTATTGACATCCTGCACGGGCTCGAATGCCTTCATTCAAATGGCATAATTCACAGAGATATTAAACCCGAAAACATTTTGGTGAATATATCTGATGAAGGATTGCCGATTGCGAAAATCACTGATTTTGGCATAAGTAAAAAGGTTGATGATATTGGTAAAAGGAGTTCACAATTATTTGGTGCAAGTTGTTACATGGCCCCGGAACAATTTGACCCGATTAAATTTGGCCTGAATGGTGAGATTAACACAAATGTTGATTTATGGGCATTCGGCATGGTTGTTTATGAGTCAATTACTGGTAATAGACTTATTCAGTCAACAACAGATAACATTGATATAGCCCTCAAGGATATCGAAGCATTCGATTTGAAACTCATTGAAAACCTTGAGCAACCTTATCAATTTTTAGTAAAAAATTGCCTTATTAAAGATGCCCGCGATCGTGTTAAATCGGCTGACGAATTAATTCAAATATTCACAGTTATCCCTACAATAAATTTCAAAAATAGCTATACGAGTAAATTTGATAATCAATTCAAATCTGAAAGAAAAAGGAATGTAAACCCGCTAGCCATAGCAAGCTTATTTTTGTGTTTACTTTTATTTTCTACCGGAATCATTTTCAGAAACGAGATTAGCGATTTTTTTAACCACGATAAAATTTATGCTCAAGATTCAGACTATTTTTTTGAGAAGGGATACAGCCTGTATCAAGCGCAGCAGTACGACTCTTCATTTTATTATTTCTCGAAAGCCGATGCTATGGGCTCTCCAAAAGGTCAATTTATGTTGGGCGAACATTATTTGATGGGAAAAGGTGTTAAGATAGATTTAGATAGCGCTAAGTATTTTTATAAAAAAGCTGCATCGAACGATTTTGCAGATGCCTTTGTCCGCTTGGGCGATATTGCCTACAAAAATAATCAGCTTCCTGAAGCTTTGGAGAATTATAAGCAGGCGAGTGAAAAAGGATACAATGGAAACATCGATGATTTAGAAAAGAAAAAACAAGAAATCGCGCAACAGCTTAGCAACCAACAGAATCCCCAAAAGTTAACCAAGGAAGGAAATCAAAAGGATCAAGAAATACCCACAAAACGCGATTGCCCCGATTGCAACGAAGGTTTAATTTATGCAGAAGTTCAAAAAACAAGTAAATGTAATCGGGCTTGCAAACTAGGAAAAATTAGTACACCCTGTTCAAAGGAAGGTTGTGAGAATGGAAAAATAAGCGGAGAAAGGTCGTGCAGTGATACTGATTGTGATAAAGGCAAAAAACGCAAAGATTGTTATAGGTGTACTGCTGGATATAAGAAAGTAAATTGTTATGATTGCAAAGGCAAAGGCGAAATAAGTAGATGTGAAAAATGCAACTCATGCCAAGGATATCGCGGTTATTTCAATTACGGAATCTGGTATAATTGCCAAAACTGTAAGGGAAATGGCCAAGTAAAGGTTACTAGAACATGCAACGCAAGTGGTTGTATAAGAGGCCGCATTGAGGAAAGTTGCCCAAATAGTAGATGCATAGACGGTTATGTATACGAAACCTGCAGTACATGCGATGGTTCTGGAACAGAAGAATATACTCGAAAATGCAATAGTTGTAAAAACGGGGAGAATGAGTCTGATTGTCCGGGAAAATGCAATCGAGGGGAGGTTACAACCATCGAACAAGTTCAAAGCGAATGCAAAAAATGCAAGGGTTCGGGAAAATTATAATTGGTTTGATATAGCTACTGAAAACAAATTATGCATGTGCCTAAACATTCATGGCACGCTAAGGTGCAATGCTTAAACATAAGTTTTTTACCACATTAAAATCAGAAATACGGGTGCATAAAAATGAGTAAGTGGATTACAGCCTCTTTTTCAAACACAGGTAAGCGAGAGAACAATGAAGATAGTTGGACGGTGCTTCAATTGAATGCCAACACAACACTTCTGATGGTGTGTGATGGTGTTGGCGGCAACATTGGAGGCGAAGTTGCAAGTGACCTTGTATGTAAAGGGTTTTCGAATTATTTGCTTCAAAATCCACCATCAAAATACTCTGTTCATTACCTTCAGGAGGCAATAAACTATTGTCACGAGATTCTGGTTCAACATGTTAACAACAACCCCCAAAATGAAGGCATGTCGACAACGCTTGTTTTTTGCATCATGAGCATTGACAAGGGATTTTGGATAGGTCACATTGGCGATTCAAGGTTTTATCATCTTGTTCTTCGACATAAACAGTATAAAGTTAAACATTGTACAATTGATCACAACTTAACTGGGCCTGCTGTAGCAGCGGGGAAAATTTCAGAACTGGAAGCTCGGTTTAATCCAAATTCCAGCACGCTTACACGTTGTTTAACTGGATCTAAAGATTACGGGGTCAGAGCTGATATTTTTCAAATTAAAAAATTGAACAAAGGGGATATTATTTTTCTCTGTTCTGATGGGGTATTAGAATCATATACAAGCACAGAATTAGCTATTGCATTATCTTCTCAAACAAATTTTACTGGGGCCTTTAAAAACATTGAGCGAGTTTGTGAGAAAGCGTCTAACGATAATTATACAGCAGTTGGTGCATATATCATCAACGATATACCGTCTATATACAATGCGAAGGTTTTATTGTTAAGGGTAATTTTACCCCTAATAATTTTTATCGGTATACTATTCACTGTGTTTTATATTTTTCGACCAAAGAAAGAAGAGTCTTTAATTAAAGACAGTATTTTAGATAAATCTTCACGAAATGTCTACGAATAGTAATTGGATTTTCTGCCGATAATTGAATATTACAAGATAAATGTCTGCTAATTAAAGAAGTTACAGCTGGGAGAGTCTTCAGCCTACACAATTCTCATCGAGCTTGCTAATGGGGCTGAATCCCACATCCGGGGGCGGGTACTTACGGAATTGAGGGATTAATTTGATTCATAATCGTTTACGATATAACCAGACTTTTCTTTTACCCTATTTTCAATATAAAAACAGATTGCTTTAACTCCCATTAGCAATTTTGTAATGCATATGTTTTATTTCAAATCGTTTTGTAGCACTTGTAAAAAGAGTTCATTCATTCTGTGGCTTCATCCCCACCCATTTCGTATCGCCAGCATCACCAAACCTGTTTTAGAACGCTGAGTTTTTGAAACAACGACATCCGAAACCCATCCACCGTGCGCACGTGAATCTTCATCAGATGCTAATCCATTGCCCTTCAAAGCCGGAAAAGGCCTTCAAAGTATCAATCAAAGAGTGACTTACTTAAAGGGGAAATTTGAAATCCGGTTTGAAGATAGCCGACTCGTTTCTGAGATGAGTATACCCATTGCGTTGGATTGATACGCTTCAAAAATCGCTCTACCGTTATTCTTTTATTTCTTTTCCTTAAAAAAATGCTTCTGATACAGGATAAAAACACCTACTCCTGTTGAAATAGCTGCATCGGCCAAATTAAACACCGGGCTAAAAAAGATAAAATGCTCACCGCCCCAAATGGGCAGCCATTCCGTAAAATCAACTTCGATGAGCGGGAAATAAAACATATCGACCACCAAACCATGCAACAAGGTGCCGTATCCTCCATCTTCGGGGAATAAGGTCGCAACCTGAACCATCGAATCACTGAAAATAATGCCGTAAAACAGGCAATCGATAATGTTACCGATCGCACCAGCAAGGATTAAGGCAAAGGCCGTTTCGAGCCCCGGATGAAGCGCTTTTTTTCGCAACTCCCGAAAGAAGTAATAAGTCATAACCCCTACTACAACAATGCGAAACGTTGTGAGTAAAAGCTTGCCGTATTCGCCACCCAGTTCGATGCCGAAGGCCATTCCATTGTTTTCAACGAAGGCCAAGTAAAACCAATCGCCGGCCATACGAATGGAATCGCCAAGCACCATGTGGGTTTTTACCCAGATTTTAAGCGCCTGGTCGGCCAGCAATACCAATACAATAATCAGCAGCGATTTCTTCAAGCCTCGCTAAAATTATTGTTGGTTCTTTGCTTCGATACTCAAGGTTGCATGCGGAACAATGCGTAAACGCTCTTTCGGGATAAGCTTGCCGGTTACACGGCAAATACCATATGTATTGTTCTGGATGCGCACCAAAGCAGCCTCGAGACTTTCGATGAATTTCTTTTGGCGTGCTGCCAATTGGCCGGTTTCTTCTTTCGACAAGACATCCGAACCCTCTTCCAACAATTTAAATGTGGGTGAAGTATCGTCGGTTCCGTGATCGTCTTTGTTTGAAAATGCAGCCTTAAGCAAATCGTAGTCGCGACGAGCCTCTTCAAGCTTCGTTTCGATGATTTCTTTAAATTCTTGCAGCTCTTCTGCCGAGTATCGGTTTTTCTCCTGTTGACTCATGATTTGTTCGATTTAGTTAGGGCAATTTCGGTGTGAATCTCCTCGGTAATTTCCACAGATTGCGCATCCGAAAGCGCCTGATTGTTTGTGATTTCTATACTATTAGCTAGCGTTTCGACGCAAATATACTCCTTATTGCTTTCGATAGCTTCATTTAAGGCAGGATGATTTTGAACACGTAAATCAATCCTGTCAGTAACTTCCAAACCGCTCGATTTGCGGAGGTTTTGGATTTTGTTAACCAACTCTCTCGCCAATCCTTCGCGCAAAAGTTCGGGCGATATCTGAATATCGAGCGCAACCGTATAGGCACCCTCTGTGGCTAGCAACCAGCCTGGAATATCGTCGGTTAAAATCTCCACATCGCTGCGCATAACCTGAACCGCGTCTCCCCCAACATACAGCGTGTATTGACCATCCTGTTGGAAACGGTTGATTTCGGCAGCACTCAAGCCCTGCAACAATGCTGCAGCCTCCTTCATGTTCTTGCCGAACTTCGGGCCAAGGGCTTTAAAATCGGGACGAATTTTTTTCACAATCATTGTCGCATCATCCCCAACATACTCCAATTCCTTCACATTGGTTTCGCTTAGCACCAGACTTTTAACAGACTCAATCTGCTCTCTGATACGCGGCTCAAGCACAGGAACCATTATTTTCTGTAGCGGCTGCCGAACGCGAATATTGCTTTTTTTACGTAAAGAAAGAACCATCGAGGTTAGCAATTGTGCAATCTCCATGCGCTCTTCGGCGGCAGTGTCAATTAAATCTTTTGCCACTTCGGGCCATGTACTCAGATGCACCGATTCGGCATCCATTCCCAAGCCTGCTGAACCTGCTGTGGCTCCATGTAAATTTCGGTATAACCAGTCGGCAAAGAAGGGTGCCACCGGACTCATCAATTTTGCCGTTACGGCCAGACATTCGAACAGGGTGTCGTACGCCGCTTGTTTGTCGGATGAACTTTCGCTTTTCCAGAAACGGCGGCGACCCAAACGCACGTACCAGTTGCTCAACTGCTCCGAAACAAACTCCTCGATGGCGCGTACCGTAGGTGTTGGGTCGTAATCGTCGTATTTCTCAGTGCACAAAGCTATCAACGAATTGAGGCGCGAGAGAATCCAGCGGTCGAGCGCACTGCGATCTGCGATGGGCACTGCTTTCGCAACAGATGGTTTGTAGCCGTCGATATTGGCATACATCGCGAAGAAATTGTACGTGTTGTAGAGCGTTCCGAAGAATTTACGCTGCACTTCGGCAATTCCGTCCTCGTTGAATTTCAGATTGTCCCAGGGTTGCGCGTTTCCAATCATGTACCAGCGTGTGGCATCGGCACCATAACGCGGCAGGGTATCGAACGGATCAACTGCATTGCCTAGACGTTTCGACATTTTAATGCCGTTTTTATCGAGCACCAGACCATTCGACACTACGTTTTTAAATGCGATACTGTCGAAACACAAAACCGAAATGGCATGAAGCGTAAAGAACCAGCCACGCGTCTGGTCAACGCCTTCGGCAATAAAATCGGCAGGGAACAAACTCTTTTCGGGCGATGCCGCCGGAATCCCATCGCTGTCGATGTTTTCAAACAGATACAGATCGCGGTTTTCGAATGGAAAATGGTGCTGCGCAAAGGGCATTGCACCCGAATCGAACCACACGTCGATCAAATCGCTTTCGCGATGCATGGCTTGGCCGCTTTCCGAGACCAGAATAATCTCGTCGATGTATGGGCGGTGCAAATCGAAGCGGCTGTAATTTTCGTCCGACATATCGCCGGGCGTGAACAATTTCAATGGATTTCCCTTCATCAAGCCGGCGTTTACCGCTGCTTCGCAGGCCTCTGCAAGCTCTTCAACCGATCCGATGCAACGAACTTCAGAACCATCATCAGTTCGCCAAATGGGCAATGGAATGCCCCAATACCGCGAGCGGCTGAGGTTCCAATCCTGTAGGTTTTCTAACCAATTACCAAAACGGCCTGTGCCTGTACTTTCGGGGCGCCAGCCAATTTCATGGTTGAGCTCAATGAGTCGGTTTTTGGCGGCCGTGGTACGCACAAACCAGCTGTCGAGTGGGTAATACAATATAGGCTTATCGGTGCGCCAGCAATGCGGATAGGTATGTTCGTACTTTTCGATTTTGAAGGCTTTGCCCTCCAGTTTTAATTTCAGTCCGATGCGCTCATCAACGCTGAGGTATTTATCGAGCGATGGAATGATGTGGCGCAAACGTTCTTGCTGCAATACAAGCTGAGCCTGCTTTTCGTCGTCGCTAAGGTACTGTTCTTTCACAAATTCACGATCGAATCCAAACACCGTATCGTGCACTTCGGCTACAAAACGACCGGTAGAATCTACAAGGGTAAGCGAACCGATTCCATTTTGCTTGGCCACCCTAAAATCGTCTGCACCGAAACTTGGGGCAGTATGAACAATTCCGGTTCCGTCTTCGGTGGTCACAAAATCGCCTGTAATTACGCTGAAGGCGTCGCCATCGTCGGGCTGGGCAAAAGGCAGCAATTGCTGGTAACGGAGGCCTGCCAGATCGCTTCCGTTGTATTCACCAAGTAGTGTAAACGGAATGGCTTTATCGCCCGGCATATAGGATTCGAGGCTCAGCTCGGCATTTTTTTCAGGGAAATATTTCCCCATGAGCTCTTTCGCCAAAATAACACAGCAAGGTTGGTGGCTGTATTGATTGAAGCTTTTTACCAAAACATAGCGAATGTTTGCGCCAACTGTGAGTGCGGTATTGGAAGGCAAGGTCCAAGGCGTGGTGGTCCAGGCGAGGAATGAGATGTCTTCGCTGATGTGAGGGCCAAATACTGTGTTTGCTTTATCGTCTTTTTTGAGTGCAAACTGCGCAACGATGGTGATGTCTTTAACCGCTTTGTAGGTATCGGGCATGTTGAGTTCGTGCGAACTGAGTCCGGTACCGGCGGCGGGCGAATAAGGCTGTATCGTGAAGCCTTTATACAAAAGACCTTTATCGTAAAGCCGACGCAATAGCCACCACACCGATTCGATGTACTTGTTATCGTAGGTAACGTATGGATTGTCCATATCGACCCAGTAACCCATTTGGCGGGTAAGATCGTTCCAAATGCCGGTAAACTTCATTACATCTTCGCGGCAAGCACGGTTGTATTCTTCGATGCTGATGCTTTTACCAATGTCTTCTTTAGTAATGCCTAGTGCTTTCTCCACACCAAGTTCAACGGGCAAACCGTGTGTATCCCAACCGGCTTTGCGCTTAACTTGGTAGCCACATAACGTTTTGTAGCGGCAAAAAAGATCTTTGATGGTACGTGCCATCACATGGTGAATGCCGGGCAATCCGTTTGCCGAGGGGGGGCCTTCGTAAAAATTAAATGCCGGCCGGCCTTCGCGTTCGGATACCGAGCGTTCGAAGATGTGATTTTCTTCCCACCAGTGCAGCACTTCGTCTGAAATAGCAGGCAGATTAAGGTGTTTGTATTCGGGATAAAGCATGCGCTAAAAAAGTGTGCAAAGATACACATGTGAGGGGTTTAACCGTCTGAATTTATGACAAAAATTAGCACAAAAATGAATGTTTACAAGAAGAATAAAAACCGTTCCATGGCTTCATCAAAGGGCATCGAACGATATTTTTATACTTTTGAATTGTGAGGAATCTGTTTTTGTATTTTTTTTTACTTCCCTATTGGGTTTGGCTAATCATCGTCTTTCTATCCTTTCTAGTAAGTTCTACTATTTTAAGTCTGTTGCTTAGGTTTATTCTCGGCAAAAATGCACATAATCCAACAATGGCGATTTATAAATTTTGGTCGGCATTCTTTTTTTTGGCTGCAGGTATTCGCATTCGGGTAAAAAGTCGGGAAAAACTACATGAAAACTTACCTTGTATCGTTGTTTGTAACCATGGTTCTAACCTCGATATGTTTTTAGGAGCTTACACTATGCCAACAAGCATAAAGCCACTTGCAAAAGTACAGCTCAAAAAAATGCCTTTATTGGGCTATCTTTTTACCACCGTTTGTGTAATGGTAGACAGAAGCAGCAAAGAGTCGCGCGAAAGAAGTTCGCGTGCTATGCTCGAGACACTGCAAGAAGGAAAAAGCATTTTCATTTTTCCTGAAGGTACACGAAATAAGGGAACAAAACCCGTCAACGAATTTTTCGATGGCGCCTTTCGTTTTGGCATTGAGAGCGGCTTTCCGATTGTAGCCATGTGCACCATTGGAGCGCGTGCGGTTACACCATCGAGCGGATACAGCGTGCGGCCCGGAAAAATAGAGATTCATTACCTTGGTCCTTATGAAACGAAAGGCCTAACAAAAGAAGATCTGCCCACATTAAAGGCGCGGATATTTAGCGATATGTACGCCGAAATCAAAACGCACGACCCAATGTTTCAATCGGCCGAATAACTACCTTTGCAGCATGTATTACAGCAACATCCTTGAAACCATCGGCAATACGCCTCTGGTGAAACTAAACCGCATCACCAAAGATATTAGCGCCACAGTGCTTGCTAAGATTGAAACCACAAATCCTGGCAATTCAATCAAAGATCGTATGGCGCTTAAAATGATTGAAGATGCCGAACGCGACGGGCGATTAAAACCCGGAGGAACGATTATCGAAGGAACTAGTGGAAACACCGGGATGGGACTCGCCATTGCCGCTGTAATAAAGGGGTACAAATGCATTTTTACTACTACCGATAAGCAATCAAAAGAAAAGGTGGATGCCCTGCGTGCGTTTGGTGCAGAAGTGATTGTTTGTCCTACGAATGTTGATCCCGAAGATCCTAGTTCATATTATTCTGTTTCTTCTCGATTAGAGCATGAAATCCCCAATTCGTGGAAACCCAACCAGTACGACAATCTCAGCAACTCCCAGGCGCATTACGAACAAACCGGGCCCGAAATTTGGGAACAAACCGGCGGAAAAATCACGCACCTAGTGGTAGGTGTCGGAACCGGAGGCACAATTTGCGGAACAGGGCGCTTTTTAAAAGAGAAAAATCCGAATATTCAGATTTTGGGAATCGACACCTATGTTTTTAAGAAATACAAAGAAACGGGCATCTTCGATAAAAACGAGATTTATCCGTACATCACCGAAGGCATTGGCGAAGATTTTCTGCCCGCAAATGTTGATTTTAATATCATCGATCATTTCGAAAAGGTTAGCGATAAGGATGCCGCTATCATGACACGACGCATTCCGCGTGAAGAAGGAATTTTTGCAGGAAATTCCGCCGGATCGGCTCTTGCAGGCTTGCTGCAAATGAAAAATCGATTTAAGGAAGGCGATGTGGTGGTGGTTATTTTTCACGATCACGGCACGCGTTATCTGGGTAAAATGTTCAACGACGATTGGATGCGTGCACGCGGATTTTTAGAGGAAAAATCGCCTCGGGCCATTGATTTAATCGAACGGCATAAGCACTTGAGTCTGGTTACCGTAGATGCCGCAGACACTTTACAGAGTGCCTTCGAGAAAATGCGGAAATACGATATTTCCCAGCTTCCGGTGATGCGCAATAATGAGATTGCAGGGAGTTTGAACGACAGCCACCTGTACGCCAGTATTTGTGAGAAGCCCGAATTGCGTGAGGCAACAGTAGAAACTTTGATGCAAAAACCCTATCCGTTTGTTGCGGCATCGGCCCGAATCGAGGATATCTCCAAAGAGATTCACCGCGACAATGATGCTGTGCTCGTTCGCGATATGCTAGGCAAAGTGCACATTATTACCAAATACGACATCATTGAAGCTCTGGCCTAATGGCGAAGCGAACCTTCACCGATCAAATGGGGCGGGAAATCGAAGTTTCGTATCCGCCAAAAAAGATTGTTTCGCTGGTTCCCTCCCAAACCGAGTTGCTATTTGATCTTAATTTGAACGATACAATTTCCGCACTTACTAAATTCTGCATTCACCCAAATAAATTAGTAGTTAACAAGGAAATTATAGGTGGAACAAAAACGTTAAAACTCGATAAAATAGCATCCATTGGTCCCGATTTAATTATTGCCAACAAGGAAGAAAATACAAGGTCCGAAATCGAAGCATTGGCAGCAGATTTCCCGGTTTGGATTTCAGACATCCAAACCTTAGACCAAGCGCTTGAGATGATTCGTTCTATTGGAGAACTAACGAATACGGAAGAAAAAGCTCGCCAAATGGAAGATTCAATTCGATCTAATTTTGAAGGACTTCGTCCATTGAAAAAAACGCTTAGCGTGGTGTACCTCATCTGGCGAAATCCTTATATGACGATAAACAGCGAGACCTTTATTCACGATATGCTGGTGCGTATGGGACTTACTAATCTTTTTGACGATGCCGCCGAACGGTATCCCGAAATTTCCGAATCAGAATTGGCCGAATTAAATCCTGATGTGGTGCTATTGTCCTCCGAGCCTTATCCTTTCGGCGACAAACATATCAGGGAGCTATCACAAATTCTTCCAAAAAGTCGCATCGAATTAGTAGATGGCGAGTTGTTTTCATGGTACGGCTCGCGGCTTTTGCACAGTCCCGACTATTTTAAGAAATTGGGCGAACGTTTATCGAACGTACCAGAGAATTATGCGCCCCGTATTTAGAGTTCACCTTTTCTTGCTCTTATTTTTGGGCCTCATACAAAAAGGCCGCATGCAAAGCGTTGGTGTGGTTTTAAGTGGAGGTGGCGCAAGCGGAATCGCACATGTGGGTGTTCTAAAGGCACTTGAAGAGGCGCAGGTTCCGATTGATTTTATTGCAGGTACTTCGATGGGAGCATTGGTGGGCGGATTGTATGCTATGGGGTACTCCCCCGATGAAATCGAAGAAATCATGCTGTCTCGCGAGTTTTTAAATTGGGTAAATGGCAGTGTCGAAGATTCGTATCATTTCTATTACCGACAGCAAGATGCCAACGCATCGTGGTTTAATGTTAAGCTTAAACTCGACTCCTCTTTGCGGGCAAGTTTGCCAACGAATCTCATCTCTCCCCTGGCAATGGATTATGCCTTTATGGAAAAGACCGCGGCCATTAGTGCGCGCGCCGGCTATAATTTCGATTCGCTGTTTGTGCCCTTTCGCACCATAGCTGCCGACATTCATAACAAGGCCGAAATTGTGCTCAGATCAGGCGATTTAGGAGAAGCGCTAAGGGCTTCGTCGACCTATCCATTCTTTTTCAAACCCATTACCATTGACGGAAAACTGCTCTTCGATGGCGGGCTTTACAATAACTTTCCGGCAGATGTGCTGTACCGCGATTTTTTGCCCGATGTAATTATTGGCAGCACTGTAGCCACCGAAATGAAACCGCCCGACGAAGACGATATTTTCGGACAGATAAAAAATATGTTGATGGAACGCACCAGCTACAGTCGCGTGTGTGAAGTCGAAAACATGATTATTGTAAAACCCGAAATCCCTCGATTTACCATCCTCGATTTCTCCGATTCGCCCGAGATGATTGCCTCCGGCTATGTCTCAACCAAGGCGCAAATGAACGCTATACATGCCATGGTTGGACGAAGGGTAGATTCGCTGGATCTTAAAAGAAAACGGGAGCACTTTAAAGCTGCTGTTCCTCCGCTCATCTTTGACCAAATCAGTGTCGAAGGTCTTTCGAAAAGCCAAACGGGCTATGTGCGTAGTATTTTAGGCGAACGGAAATTGCCTTTGTCAAACGATGAAATCAAACCCCATTACTTTAGGCTGGCAACCGACAATAAACTCCGAAAAATCTTTCCGATCGCCCAAAAAAATTCAAACAATAGCTATTTTACCCTTCGCCTAAAAGCCAAGCCCAACCGCGACTGGCTAGCTCAATTTGGAGGCTTGTTTTCATCTCGCCCTATAAATACCGGTTTTGTAGCGCTTCACTATAACGCATTTAGTCGATTGGGGATTAACTTGGACGGCAATGCCTACTTTGGAAAATTTTACAGCTCCACGCAAGGTAAAGCTCAAATCGATTTCCCGTTTCGTTTCCCCTTTATCGTGGAAGGAGATTTTACGTTGAATTCTTTCAATTATTTCAACAGTGCAAGCACCTTTTTTGAAGACATCAAGCCTTCGTATATCATACAATACGAACGTTTCGGGAATGTGAACATTGCGTTGCCTACGGCCAATCACACGCGCCTCAAATTGGGCGGCACAGTCACACGCATGTACAACGATTACTACCAAACCGATCAATTCACCAAAGCCGACACGGCCGATCGAACCGAGTTTAACCATGGAAGCGTGTGGCTCGAATGGGAACGCAATACGCTGAATCGGAAATTTTATGCCTCGGGAGGATCTTTACTCAAATTCAGCATACGATACATTGGTGGCCAAGAAGCAAACACACCGGGTTCTACATCTCTCGAAAAAGGGCTTTTTCTAAAGAGTCATGCGTTTTTCAGAGCGCGTTTCACATACGAATCGTATTACAACAAGCGCGGCGTTTTCAGGCCCGGCGTTTTCGGGCAAATTCAGGTTTCCAATCAACCTTTTTTTAATAATTACACCGCAAGCATTTTGGCTGCTTCTGCGTTTAGCCCCATTCCGGAAAGCCAAACGCGATTTTTGCCTCAATTTAGAGCCTTTAACTATGCTGCGGGAGGAATGCGTTCGCTTATTTCATTGCGCGACCGGCTTGAATTGCGATTGGAAGCCTACGTTTTTCAACCCTATCAGGAAATATTAAATACAAACAATGCTGCCGAATTGGGTTTACCTTTTTCGAAACGCTATTTTCTGGCATCTGCCGCACTGGTATTGCATACGCCCATTGCACCACTCGCCCTGAGTTTTAACTATCTCGACCAACAGGAAAAGCCCTATACCTTGCTCTTTACAGCCGGCTTTCTGCTATATAACAAACGCGCCATGGATTAATGGGGGCCAAGCCCGCCGGTGTGAATGTAAAGTAAAAGATCGCGAGATGGCAGAGCGCCGTTCTGAAGCAACCGAATAAGGCCCAACATCGCTTTTGAGCCGTAAACCGTATCGAGCATTATTGAAGTATGCCGATAAAAATCGCTTCTGAATTTAGCGGCCTCGGGAGGTTCTTTTCCAAAGCGCCCAAGATTCAACGTGTCGATGATATTTAAGTTTGGTAATTGCTGCTGTTGAATTCCGCAGCTCACTTGGAGCTCATTCCATAATACAGCCGCCTCCTTAAAGGAGTGCAGGCAGACAATCTTAATGCCCGTGTTTTTTAGTTTTTGGGCAATCCCTGCCGCTGTTGTACCCGTGCCCCCGGGCAGTGCAATGGCGGCATAAAGCTCTGTTTCCTGCACCATTTCTGCTGCACCTCTAATTCCCTGCATTCCTTTACCCCCTTCCGGAACTATGCAACCTGCACCAAATTTTTGAGCCATCTCACGACAATAGTTGTCATCGTTTCGATGTTGGTATTCGCTTCGCGTAACAAAATGCAGCCTCATGCCATTCTGCCGCATCGCCCTCAACCAGGCATTATCCAATCCCTCTTCATCACCTCTAATAATTCCAATCGAATTTAGCCGGTTTTGCTTTGCCGCTGCAGATAGTGCAAGCAAATGGTTAGAATATGCACCTCCCCACGACAAAACGGTTTCTCCTTCTCTACAGTTTTCAAGATATGGCCGCAATTTAAACGCTTTGTTTCCGCTAATTTCGGGAACAGATGCATCAAATAAGCGAAGGAAAAAGGGAGTGTGTGGCAAATCCCAAGGACTTAGGTCTATCTGAACATCACGAAATGAAGGCAATTCCACACCTCAAAATTAAGCAATTCGTTTATTGCGGTCTTTTTCCGATTTTTGCTAAACGTATGAGCGAACGGGAGGGCTTTTCAAAACTATCAAAACTGGATCCTGACGAATATTATTTCAGCGAGGAGGGTTATGTTGTTTTTACCGCCAAATATCTGCTTCGCCGCGGCTATTGTTGCAAAAACGGTTGCCGCCATTGCCCGTATGGTTACAATATCCGTACTGGAAAATTTGATAAAAAAAACCCATGAATTCAACAGCTGTTATCGAAGATATTGAGGGATTTCGATTCGAAATTTCCCAAGGTATTCCTAATGAATTACCCCCCATTGCTGAGATTGACCATGCGGTAAGCCATGCACCCAAGCGAAAAGACATTCTTTCGACAAGCGAAAAAAAGCTGGCCCTGCGCAATGCATTGCGGTACTTCGATAAAAAACATCATGCAGTACTGGCGCCCGAATTTGCAGAAGAGCTTAGAAAATACGGGCGCATCTACATGCATCGGTTTCGTCCTAAAAGCAACATGTATGCGCACCCTATTGAACAATATCCGGCAAAGAGCCAACAAGCAGCCGCCATAATGCTCATGATTCAGAACAATCTGGATCCGGCTGTTGCACAACATCCGCACGAACTTATAACCTACGGCGGAAATGGTGCTGTTTTCCAGAACTGGATTCAGTATAGGCTCACGATGAAATACCTCAGCGAAATGAGCAACGAACAAACACTGGTGATGTATTCGGGCCATCCCGTTGGACTTTTTCCCTCGCACCTCGATGCGCCGCGTGTAGTGGTTACCAACGGAATGATGATTCCGAATTACTCCAAACCCGACGATTGGGAACGCTTCAACGCACTTGGTGTAACGCAATACGGCCAGATGACGGCCGGATCGTATATGTATATTGGTCCGCAGGGCATTGTACACGGAACCACCATAACGGTGATGAACGCCGCAAGAATGTGCCTCCGTAATCGTGGAAATTCAAGTGGAAATGATGATTTTAAAGGGATGCTTTTTGTTACTGCCGGCCTGGGAGGAATGAGCGGAGCACAGCCTAAAGCAGCCAAGGTTGCCGGACTCGTAAGCATAACGGCCGAAATTAATCCGGCGGCATCGCGCAAACGCCATGCTCAAGGCTGGGTAGACGAAGTGCATACCGATTTAAACACGGTAATTGACCGGGCGCAGGAAGCCAGACAGCTTGGCCAGGCACTCTCGCTTGCTTACGAAGGAAATATTATTGATTTGTGGGAGGCTCTGGTAAAAAGGAATATCAAGGTAGACATTGGCTCAGATCAAACCTCATTGCACAACCCGTTTGCGGGGGGGTATTATCCTACAGGATTTAGCCTCGAAGAATCGAATCGCATGATGGCCGATGAGCCGCAACGCTTTCATGACGAGGTATATAAAAGTTTGAAACGGCATACTGCGGCCATTAATACCTTGGCGGCTCAA
>JBKCFX010000067.1:0-2834 GCA_046303595.1 Bacteroidia bacterium | reverse complement strand
TTTCTGAACCGAACTAGCGAACCTGCAACCGGAGAGCCCCTAGGCGAAGCGCCCAACATGGCGCAGCATTACCACATGAACCTGTTGCATCCTGCCTTATGAGAATTATCAGCGGACAATTTCGTGGACGACGCGTCCAGGCTCCGACAAATTTGCCGGTACGGCCTACCACCGACATGGCCAAGGAAGGTTTGTTCAATTACATCGGAGCGCGACTGGAAATACAAGGTATTCATGCACTCGATTTATTCTGCGGCACAGGTAATATTAGCTACGAACTTATCTCGCGCGGTGCAGCATCCATAACAGCGGTCGACAAACATCCGGCTTGCTGCAAATTTGTTTCTACCTATGCCAATCAACTTAAGCCCGGCATTGTTAAAGTTTACAATACCGACTGTTTGGTTGCCATCGAACGCAGCCGCGAGCAATTTGAGCTCATATTTGCCGATCCGCCATACGATTATACACGTTATGCCGATCTTGTACAGGGCGTTTTAACCGGAAATCTGCTGCACACCGATGGCTTGTTCGTTGTTGAGCACGCCAGTAATATCGACTTTACGCTCATTCCCGGCTACATCGAAACACGGCATTACGGCAAGGTTCATTTTTCGTTTTTTCACTCCATTCATACCAATCAAGCATGAAAAAGTGCGCAGTATTCCCGGGTTCCTTCGATCCGTTCACGCATGGACATAAAAATATTGTAGACCGCTGTATGCCCTTGTTCGATGAGATTGTGATTGCAATAGGTGTTAATACAACCAAGTCGTATTTGTTTACCGTTGATCAGCGTGTAGAGGCCATCCGAAAAACATTTTCAGGTTTGAATAATGTGCGTGTCGAAACGTTCCGCGGATTAACCGCCGAGTACTGCCGTTCGATTGGTGCCCGCTGGATTGTTCGTGGATTGAGAAATTCCATCGATTTCGAATACGAGCAAAGCATTGCGTCAATGAACAAGGCATTAAATCCCGATATCGAAACTGTTTTCTTGTTTACCGATCCGGCGTTGCAGCCAATTTCATCAACCATTGTGCGCGAAATTCACCGAAGCGGCGGCGATATAAGTCAATTTGTGCCGCTGGTACCATCATAGCGCATAAGTATTATTTTCTTTTTTGGGCGCCGGCCGTGCTTTCCGGTGCAAGTCCTCAGCCCGAATCGCTTCGCACTTGGGCTTCCGGGCTTTTCCCTTCAATCACTGGCGCTTTCGATTACGGTTAATTTCATTGCACAATACCATCTCCATTGGTTTGCATGAGAACCAAGAAACGCGATTCACGAAAAAGCGTTGAAGTATTTTTCTTTAATCGTTTACGTGCAGAAATTAATGTGATATTTACCCAAACGAATTTACATTTCTGTCGAAGCATCCAAATCACGGGTTGCCAAAATTTGGTGGTAATGTTCTTAGAATTTAATTTTGAATAGGCCGAATAAGTCTTTCCGGTGCAAGGAGAAATTTAAACACCATTGAAGTGCAAATTGATCGTTACATTTTTTTATGAACGAGCGTTCAGATCGCCAAAACGAAATTGCTGATGTTGCAGCGAAACTTTTCCGCCAGAAAGGCTTTGCAGCAGTGAGCATGCGCGATATCGCCGCATCAATGCACATCAAGGCTGCCAGTTTATATAACCACATCACCTCAAAACAAGAAGTATTGGCCTTGGTTATTATGGATTTGGCCGCAGCATTCACAACCGGAATTCAAGAGATTGATGCATCAAATGATTCTATTCCAAATAAATTAGCCCAGGTTATTAAATTGCATATCGATTTAACACTGTTGCATCCCAATGCCATGGCCAGCTTAAACAACGATTGGATGCATTTGGCTCCTGAAATGCTTGTACAATTTACCGAACAACGCGATTTTTACGAAGAAACCTTGCGTCGAATCATCAGAGATGGAATTGCCGAACGCATCATCCAGCCACTTAATGAAGATCTTATTGTTTTTACGCTATTGTCAACGCTTCGTACGCTTTATTTGTGGTACGGGCGAAAGTCGAATTTGAGCGAACAAAATCTTCGTATTGATCTATCGGCTGCATTGCTTGGTGGTATCGTTAAAAATTCTTGATAAAGCGTAAACTTTTATTTTGGAAAAATGTTTAATTTTGACAATGTAACTAACAAGTGTTAGTGTAATGTAATGAAGCATTTCCAGAGCCTTCGACTTAAGCAGGTATTCAAAGAAACTGCCGACTGTGCGGTGTTAGCCTTTGAAGTTCCCGACGAACTTAAATCTACCTTTGCCTACCTAGCCGGTCAATATTTAACCTTGCGCGCCCAAATTGGGAATCAGGATGTGCGCCGCTCGTATTCGCTGTGTAGTTCCCCGCTCGACAACGAATGGAAGGTGGCTGTGAAGAAAATCGACGGCGGACTTTTTTCAACTTATGCCAATGAACAGCTCAAGGCCGGCGATATACTCGAGGTGATGCCGCCCGAAGGCTCGTTTACTACTTCACTTAATGCCAACATTAAACGAAACTATGTTTTTTTTGCCGCCGGCAGTGGCATTACGCCCATTCTTTCGTTGATAAAAACCATTCTTGCCGAAGAGCCATTGAGCACGTGTAAGCTGTTTTACCTCAATAAAAATGTTAAGTCGATTATTTTTAAAGACGAAATAGAGAATTTAAAAAACAGCTATTTCCAGCGCCTCGAAAC
The DNA here is from genome assembly GCA_046303595.1 of Bacteroidia bacterium. GTDB lineage: Bacteria > Bacteroidota > Bacteroidia > M30B66 > M30B66 > CAMCXT01. The sequence continues at coordinate 149 of JBKCFX010000067.1, read as the reverse complement.
GTATTATTTTCTTACGAAGGAATTTCGCGATGTGCCTTTGTTTAACGGACGCTTTACCGATGAGAAACTCGATACGCTCTGTACCAAGTTGTTCGTTCCGACTGTAACAGATGCCGCGTTTATTTGCGGCCCCGAATCGATGATTTTTT
>JBKCFX010000066.1:0-4102 GCA_046303595.1 Bacteroidia bacterium | reverse complement strand
ATGGTAAACGGTGCCGGATTGGCAATGGCAACCATGGATATCATCAAGTTGGCTGGAGGCGATCCTGCAAACTTCCTCGATGTAGGAGGAACAGCCGATGCTGCCCGTGTTGAACAGGCCTTCCGCATTATCTTGAAAGATCCAAACGTAAAAGCGATTTTGGTAAACATCTTCGGAGGAATCGTTCGCTGCGACCGCGTTGCACAGGGTATTGTTGATGCTTACCGCTCGATCGGCGAAATTAAAGTTCCGATCATTGTGCGTCTGCAAGGAACCAATGCTGCCGAAGCCAAGCAAATTATCGACAATTCAGGCTTGCAGGTTAAATCGGCAATTCTGTTGCAAGAAGCTGCCGACAAGGTGAAGGAAGTATTGGCATAATTTAGTTTCAGTTCACACGTTACTGCCCAGTCTGAAAATTTCAGGTTAAATGTTCTAATTATTTGGATGAATTTTTCATGCTTTCAGCAAACGCTTCATGCTGTTATTGATCCGTTCAAATAAATTGCGGGGCAGGTAATTTCGCCAGGGAACTTCGTTTGTGCTTTCTGAAAAAAGAAGCACAAAACAGTCAATTTCATAGTCTTTAAACTCTGCAATTACGTGGTCGCGGAAGTTGAGACCCACAATCCATCCATCACCAATATCATCAAACCATTCTTCGTAATAATCGTTTCCGGAAGCGTGAAAATTCAATACATTTTCGCCAATTAGAATAAAGTGTTTGATGCCTTTCCCAATTAATTCATCGATAATATCGCGTTTCAAAAACATAATATCGTTGCCTATTGCATCGTTCCATTCGCCTATAAATTCAACAATGGCAAATTCGGATTGGTAATCAACAAAGAGAATTTTTATATACAGCGTATCGGAGCCAAACTCATCCCATTGCGGATGGATAAAATAATTGTACACGGTATTCGCGTATTCAAATTCGCTGTAGATTCTTCCATAGAAAGGCGATTCGGGATCTTCTTCCGCTGTATAGAGATGGCGCCAATTGTAGAATGGTTCAATATCCTGCATGTACCTGTTTCTTTCGCTTCGCTAAAGGTACGTTTTTTCATTCCTTGAATTTGAAAAAATACCTCAACCGCCATATTGTCGTTTTAGGCAATTGGGCAGCATATTTGTACATTTGCATCCAAATCGCTTTACATGCGGAACCTTATTATCCTTTTCCTTATTTACCTGCTTTTCCAGGTGGTATTTCGGTTTGTTTTACCTCTACTTGCGCGGTACATGATGCAAAAAGCTGCGCGCGGTATGCAGGCTCAATTTGGCACTCAACGCCCCAAGTCACAGGCGCCACCTCGTCGAGAAGGAGAGGTGCGCATTGAACATCCCGATAATCGGTCGCGCCGAAATTATGATGATGAGGAATATACGAGTTACACTGAGGTAAAATAGAATTACTTTTCAGCAGGCGGAATTACTGTTTGTGCAATCGGATTGTTGACCGATTTAACCGTTTTCAGAAACCTGTAAATTGCTTTCAGATCGTTGTCAGACAAGCGCTTAAATGAGCCCCAAGGCATTGGCGATGTTTGATGAATACGTCCACCCCGCATACGATCCATAAAACGCGTTTCGTCGTAACGCACTAAAATTCCGGTAGTTGGATCTGGTGTAATATTGGGTGTTACGAATGTATAGTTTGCAGTACTTGCATCGGGTCCCATCTGAAATCCTCCTGCATATGGTTCGCCGATAAATGCTCCTGTTTTGAGATCGCGATTTGTATGGCATCCGCGACAATTTGCTACTGATTCGCAAAGGTATTTTCCGTATGCGACGCTAGAATCTGGTGTTATGTTGGCAGCTACCGCATTTCCCGGATCAGCAGGCTTTATAGCAAGCGAACGAATCATCTTCCCTAAGAAATTATAATCATTCTTTGGCACCTCATTTTTTACGGCTGGTTGTGTGCGCAAAAATGCGATGATGGAATGAATGTCGTAATCAGACATTGTTGTAAAAGGCATTAATTCGAGGCATGCAGCCCCATCTCTGCGCACATTGTGGCGCAACATACGATACAGCTGTCCATCGCTTAGTCCACCAATTCCGGTTTCGGGATCAGAGCTTAAATTCGGAGAATAAACTTTCCCAATTGGCAGGTCGAATACAAAGCCACCGGTCATAACAACCGCTTCGCCTTTATCAACTGCTTCGAGTTTGTCGAGTGGAGAATGGCAATGACCGCAATGTGCTGGCCCATACGCAAGATATTCTCCGCGCGCAATCATTGCTGAATCTGCCTTGATGCTTAATTCCTTAACCGGGAATTTTTCATCAAATGATTGCTCATAACTAAGGTTTATAAAAATGGTAAAGCCGATTAGTATCGCTGCAATTGAGCCGATTACAATGAGTAAAATCTTTTTCATGGTGTAGATTTAGGTGGTTTCAAAACAAGTGTAGTTAATGTAAATGTAAATATTTTATTAATTTATCCAAACAATTATCGCATTTTCAATCGTGTACTATGAAAGTTTAAATCACTTTTGGCAGTTATTCTTGTTCAAATGCTTGCAGCTTGTTTCGCTTTTCTATCTTTGAGCCAACATCCAAACCTATGTCGGCTATCAATTTTAAAAAGTTCCTTCCACATTTAGCAGCAATTGCCATATTCATTCTGTGTTTGTTCGCATATTTCCCTGAACTGCTCGAAAATAAATCGCTGCGCATGGACGATATCGAACAGCATAAGGGCATGTCGAACGAATTGGCCGATTACCGCGAGCGAACCGGTGAAGAATCTGTTTGGACAAACACGATGTTTGGGGGTATGCCGGGCTATCTAATATCCGTAGTTTATAAAGGAAATTTATTACAATACGTAAATTACATCATGAAGATGGGTTTGCCATTTCCGGCTGATACGCTCTTTATTTTAATGACGGGAATGTATGCCCTTTTGCTTGTTCTTGCCGTTCGCCAACCGCTTGCAGTTATTGGTGCGGTAGTGTATGCATTTAGTTCCTATAACTTATTGTGTCTCGAAGCCGGACATACCTCCAAGGTTGCCGCCATTGCTTATATGCCCTGGGTTTTGATGGCTGTTATTCTTACCCTGCGCGGTCGGTTAATTTGGGGAGCCTTGTTAACGGCTCTTTTTATGAGCCTCGAGATTAGGGCAGGGCACGTCCAGATCACCTATTATCTTTCGTTCATTGTTTTATTCACAGGCATTGCGTACTTCGTCGATGCTGCGATAAAAAAAACACTACCTCAATTTGCAAAAGCCGCAGGCTTGCTAGTAGTTGCGGCAATTCTTGGCGTTTTTACCAATAGTTCAGCGCTTTATATGTCGTACGATTATGGCAAAGATTCCATTCGTGGTAAATCGGAGCTGACCATTAAAGACGTACCCGAATCGGATGGATTGGATAAGAATTATGCGCTCGAATATAGTTATGGTGTGGGCGAATCGTTTTCGTATATGATTCCCAATGTGTATGGTGGCGCTTCAAATCTCTCGCTGGGCGAGCAGAAAGAAGCCATGAAAAGCGTTGAAGAACAGTACAAAACCATTTTGCCACAATTGCCGCAGTATTGGGCCGATACCTCCACAACAGGTCCGTTTTACATTGGTGCGCTGATTTGTTTCCTCTGCGTTTTAGGATTTTTCCTGGTCGAAGGACCTATTCGCTGGGCTTTTCTAGCTTCCATGCTACTGGCTTTCATGTTATCGTGGGGCAAAAACTTTGAAGGATTTTCGGTATTCATGCTCGAAAATTTCCCGAGCTACAATAAGTTTCGTGCAGTTAAAATGACCTTGGTAATTACCGACTTCCTCATCCCGCTCATGGCAATTCTTGGCCTGAACGAAGTGGTGAAACGCCCTGAAATTTTAAGCGAAAAGCGTCTTGCACTCGGCATTAGCTTCGCCGCAACGGCGGGCTTGTGTCTGGTATTTTGGTTAATGCCCGACTCGTTCTTTACCTTCGATTATTTGCAAGAGGGAATTCGCGGTCAGCTCGAATCGATGCTGGGGCAGAACGGATTTGACAAAGTAAAGTCGGAGCAGTGGATCAATGGCTTGATTTCGAACCTTGAACAAGTGCGCATGGAGATATTTAAAGCAGATGCATTG
>JBKCFX010000065.1:0-9473 GCA_046303595.1 Bacteroidia bacterium | reverse complement strand
GAATACAGCTTTTGCCGACGCCACTTCGGCTGCTGAAAAATTAAATATCGAGGAGGCTTGGGCGGCGCATCAAATGCGAACAACTTCAAATTTTGCCATGAACAATAAAGTGCTATCCTGGTTTGTAGGCGGATTAAATTTCCAGGTTGAGCATCACCTGTTTCCGAAAATTAGTCACGTGCATTATCCCGATTTAAGCAAGATTGTGCAGCGTTTAGCGGCAAAACATCATTTGCCGTATCATGCAATTGATGGTTTTTTACCGGCTGTTCAAAGTCATTTTAAAACCATGAAACGCTTTGGCTCAGTTGAATTGCCCGAATACGAACTTCGTTACTCCTGAAAAATCAGGCTTAAAGCTTCGGTGCCCCACAACTTATTAGGAGTTTTATTGTTAAACGTCCACTCAACCGAATGGTCGTTTATTTATGGCACGTACACTGATTTGGTTTCGAAACGACCTGAGAATTCGCAACAACGCCGCATTACACGCTGCGCTCGCGGAAGGATGCCAACTAAGCGCCTTGTATATCCTCGATAAGCGATCGTTCAAACTTGGAGATTTCAGAAGAAGATTTATTGCTGAGTCATTAGCTGATCTGGCAGAGAATCTAAACCAATACAACATCCGTCTCGATGTGCGTTCAGGCGTTCCAAAAGAAGAGCTTAGTGTTTTTTTTGATGCGCATACTCCGTATCGGGTTTTTGCGAACAAAGGCTACGCCTCCGAGGAGAAGGCTCAGGAAAAGCTTCTACAATCCATTCCGAACGTAGAACTATGCCTATTTGATGAGGGGTTTTTAATCCCGCCGCATTGCTTGCCTTTTGATATCGATGATTTGCCCGACACATTTACAGCATTTCGAAAGAAAATCGAGCAAGTTGGCATCGAATCAATGCTTGCCGCACCACCAGACAAAGGGCCTTCAGTAAATAGAGCCCAGAGCAATATTGGTATGGATCCGGCTCGCCGCAATACAGCCTTTCCCTTTCGGGGCGGCGAATATGCGGCTCTAGAACGACTTAAAGACTACCTTTGGAACACGCGCAATATTCTGAACTATAAAGAAACCCGAAACGGACTGCTCGGCACCGAATATTCGTCAAAATTAAGCCCTTGGCTTGCTAATGGTTGTATAAGTGCGCGGGATGTTTTTTTCGAAATCAAGGCATTCGAGCGCCAAGTAGAATCCAACGCGTCGACTTATTGGCTAATTTTCGAACTGTTGTGGAGAGATTACTTTCGATACGTGATGTTGAAGTATGGAACGAGCCTATTTAAATCGGGCGGAATACGTGGAAAAGAAATGAATCGTATTGCGCCTTTTGATGCCTCGGAGCGATTCGACGCTTGGGTGAATGGGCAAACCGGTGACGATTTTGTAGATGCCAACATGCGAGAACTAAAGCGAACAGGCTTTATGAGCAACAGGGGGCGACAGAATGTTGCCAGTTTTCTGGTGCATCAACTTAAGCTCGATTGGCGCAAGGGTGCAGCATATTTTGAGAAACAGCTTATTGATTACGACGTGTTTTCCAATTGGGGAAACTGGGCTTATCTGGCAGGCGTAGGCAATGATCCGCGCGAAAACAGAGTTTTCAATACCCAAAGGCAAGCCGAAATGTACGATCCTCGTGGAGAATACATACGAAAATGGCTCGATGATTAATCGAGCCATTTCGCTTATTTGTTGAAAACAATGCTTCCTCTTTAGCTGCGCTTCACTTCTTTTCCTTTTTTCATCAGCTTCATTTCATCTACCAAATGCCCTGCACCGCCTAATTTGTCGATGAGGAACAATACGTAGCGAATATCAACAGAGATTGTACGCTGGATTTTATCTTCAAAGAAAATATCGCCGCTCATAGCTTCCCAATTGCCATCGAACGCGCAGCCAATAAGTTGACCTTTGCCATTCACAACCATACTTCCCGAATTGCCACCGGTGATATCGTTGGTTGAAATAAAGCAGGTGTTAAGCGATCCATTCTCGCCGTATATGCCATAATCGCCGGCTTTGTAAAGTTCTTTCAGACGAGCAGGAACCACAAACTCCGGATTGCTAGGGTCTTCTTTTTCCATCACGCCTTTGATGGTAGTGTACTCTTCATATTCAACAGCATCGCGAGGATCATATTCCTGTACCGAACCGTAGGTTAAACGCATGGTGCTGTTCGCGTTTGGATAGAACTTCTTCTCGGGCATCATCTCACGTAAGCCGGCTACAAAAGCGCGATTTCCTCTTTCAATGCGGCTTTGAATTTCAGTTATTACCGGACGATACGTTGCCATGTAATGATCGAGTACGCCACTGCTGAATTGGGCGGCGGGATCGTTTTCAAAAATGGTAAGCGAAGGTTTGTCGAGGAATGCATTGAATTTCGCTGCACTTGCAAAGATTGAACGCGCATACACATCATCCACGAAAGCTTTTACATTTCCATTCCATTTGATGCGGATTGTATCGAAGATTGGCGCCTGCATTTCTTTCGGAATATCGGCCATTACCATAGCAATCATGGCCTCCATCAATTTACGGTCTGTTGGTTCGTTGTAATCCTTGTACATTGCAGCAACTTCGGCCTTTACCTCTGCCAGAGGGCCTGCAGCATTTGCTGAGTCGGCAAGGATGTCTTTCAACTGACTCATCTGCATAGCAATTGAACCCACAGCGGCACCCTGCAATACCGCTTCATTCAAATCCGTACGGTTGAGTGTGATTTTCCGTAAATCCTGATACGCCTTCTCGATTTCTGATAAAGCATTTCCATATTTAGCCTGGCGTGCAGGATCGGCACCGGCCCACGTTTGAAACTTCAGTTCGAGGTCTTTCTTCTTTTGAACTACATTGTTGTTTTTAAGTTGCTCGCTCTGACCAATAAAATACTTCCAATAATTTGCAGTTTGCGCATATGTTGAGGCATATTTGATGCGTATTTCGGTTGAAGCATCCATGTCCTCTTTCATGAGCTTCAGTTTCTTGTCGCGAATTTTTACGACGGCAGGATTACTCAGATCAAGCGCCATCTGCACCCCGTAAGACGTTAAATAACGATCGGTTGTTCCCGGATACCCCATCACCATTGTGAAATCTCCTTCTTTAACACCATCAAGTGAAATAGGAAGGAAGTGTTTGGGTTTATACGGAACATTTTCGGGCGATGGAGCTGCGGGTTTATTGTCTTTACCGGCATATACACGCAACATACAGAAATCGCCGGTATGGCGCGGCCACATCCAATTGTCGGTATCTCCTCCAAATTTACCAACCGATTCGGGCGGAGCACCAACAAGACGAACATCGGTAAATGTTTCGTAAACAAAGAGGTAATATTCGTTGCCGTTGAAGAATGATTTTACCGATGCATTGTAATTCGTTCCTGCTGTTGCTTCGCTTTCGATGGTTTTGTAAATCTGGCGAACCTTTGCTGTACGTTCGCTTTCGCTCATTCCTGCATTTACCTCTGCTAATACACGTGATGTAACATCTTCGATGCGCACTAAAAACGAAGCAGTAATACCGCCGGTTGGCAGTTCATCGGCGCGCGTTTTTGCATAAAAACCATTGGTGAGATAATCGTTACCAACCGAAGAGTTAGTTTGGATGGCTTCGTAGCCGCAATGATGGTTTGTGAGAAGCAAACCTTCGGCAGAAATTGCTTCGGCAGAACACGAACCGCCGCTTAACATCACAACGGCGTCTTTAAGTGATGAATTGTTGATGTTGTAGATTTCGTCGGCCGTTAACTTACAGCCCATCTTTTTCATTTGATCGTAATTGAGGCGCTTAACTAAAAGCGGCAACCACATACCTTCATCGGCACGCAATGGCAGATTTAATAGCAAACCTGCAAGCACCAGCGCTGAAATCAGAATTTTCTTCATAAAGAGATTGAATTTAAGCGGCAAAGAAAATCAGAATTCAATCAACTGCAAAACACTATAGTATAAAATCGGATTAATTTCTTGGTATAAATTCGCCGCTTGCACTTCGTTCGAAAACAAAATAACGGTCATACGACTTTTGTTTTCCTTTTACACGAATGGTAAACACCTTGCCTTTCTCTTTCCAATCATATTCTACATCCATTACCTGTTCGCACATTAACGCAGGAGTTTCGCCAAAAGCGGCCGTATGCAATACTTCGAGCCGTTGCCCTCCCGAAAACAATTGTCGGTTGTTTTTCCCGATTTGTTGAATGTAAACAAACTCATCAGCCATTTTACCATACTCACCCCACCCGAGTGGATCGGCTGGTTCATAATCATATAGCACAAAAGCAATTTCGCCATCGGGCAGTAAAAATGGCCGGTTTACAAAATCTGAATTTCGTTCGCGGTTATAACTATATCCTTTCGAAACCACAATTTCATCATCAACCAAAAAATAGTGGTCTTCCTGCCTGAATGGACTTATATCGTTATAGCTCAGAGTTAAATGTCCGATTGTTTTACCGGGAATGCTATTGATTTTATCGTACTTCAGCACAATCGGATACGCCATAAATTCAACAAGACCGGTTTCTGATACGATACCTTCACAATAAATTAAAGGGCCGGCTCCAAATCCGATGACTTTCCACTGATTGCCAGACCGAAATAAGTGAAGACTGAGGCCTGATTTACGAATCAGTGTGGAATCCACTGAAGGTAGATTAACGTTAAGTGGAAAGGTTGATTTTATGGTGTTGAAATAATGTGGCCTAGCATAAAAGCGATTGGGGGATGAAGAAAGTGCAACTACCGTTGACTCGTTTGGATCAACATCAAACACATCAACACAGCATTTGAATTCTTTAGCGCGATACCGAGCAAAACCGAGGGCCTCTACGGGCATCGAAATAAATAGTGAATAGCCGGTCGAATTATGTACAACTTTAGATCGGGTAAGATCCGATAAGTCATCGGGCATGCCTTCGAGCTGCTGGCGGAGCACCTCATATTTCTCGCGATCGGTATGGCGGCCCTTTCCATTTTTCAAATCGAACACAAAATGGGTGATGCCAAAAAACACGCGTTCTTCGCGGAGATTAGCGCGCGGAGGACATTCCGGATTGAGCTTTTTACCTTCATACTCCAATTGCCCATTGGGATAATCACTATTCTTGAGCAAGGCATCCAAACTGGCATTGTCGCCAAATTCGGAAGAATTTCGGAATATCCGTGTCTGTGAACCCTTTGTACCTAAAATGTAATCGCTGAATTCTGTTTCGGGAAGTGCAAACCAGACCTCGACGCGATCGCCGTTTTCGGTTTCGCTGAGCCGATCGTCGACAACATTTACCGAGATAAAAATTGAATCTGCGCTAAGTTGCATTTCGACTGATGCACTGAGGTCGTTTGTGGAGGGTTTTTTCTGACCGGGAAAGGCATGCATGGAATCGAGTTGCAGAACCTGAGTTCGCTGCGCAAATGCGAGTGTGGGCAGTATCAATAAAAGAGAAAGCAGAAACTTTTGAGCCATTACGGAACGAAAGGTATTAAAACTTTGCTTAAACGAAAGGTCGTGTTTCGATTATTCATGAAAAAGCCCGCACAGGTTAGACTATGCGGGCTTTTCAACCAACCAAGATACAACTTACCGAATTTCGATATGTTTGCGCTTTGAAATCGCCTGTGGTTCTTTTTTAAGAACCAGTCTGAGGATTCCATTCTCGTAGGTTGCGTTGATGTCGTCCTGTTTCACATATTCCGGAAGAGAAAACGAGCGGCTGAAGCCATTGTAAGCGAATTCGCGTCGTGTGTAAGAGTCGGTTTTTTATTCCTCCACCTTTTTGGTTTCTGCTTCGATGCTTAAAACGCCATTTTGCAAATCGACGGTGAAATCTTCTTTACGCAAGCCCGGAGCCGCCATCTCTACAACAAACGAATGTTCTCGGTCTTGAATGTTAACAGCTGGAGCCGTGAGTCGTGTTCCGAAAAAACGATCTTCGAGCAAACCGTCGGTATTCCAAAAATTTTCCAGTAAGGTGTTCATGATGGGGAATGCTCCCCTTTGCTTGATAAGTGACATAGTATTGATGTATTGATTGTTTAACAAGGCAAATTTATTTTAGCTGCGGGGGTGAACATATGATGAAATTCATTGATAAATTTGACTTTAATCATCACAATATTGAGCCTACCTCAACAAAAGCATTCAACACAACACCCTTTCAGCACAAACAGGCGAAATCGTCAACATAAATCTCATATTTTGAGCCCGATAAGACTTTTGCTGTTTTTATTTATTTACAATGTGTCGAAACTATGCGCACATTCCGACACCCTAAAATTAACCAGGTGGTCGATTGTACATGGCACTCCATCAAAGGCAATTCAATTCGAAGGAGCAAAAAACATCCTGCATGTTTTACGCGAAAACGAAGCAAACCCCAAACTAAAACCAAGATTCGGCAAGGAAAGTAGGCTATATCACGACTCTGTTGCATCGGTAACACATTCGATTAAAACGATTTTTGACGTACAAAACAGCAGCACCAAAAATGTTGAACTTGAGCTGAATTATCTTCAAACATTTACCGAGATTTGGTTGAATCGCGTTTTAATTGGTAAGACAAACAATGCATTCCGAAAATGGATATTCCGAATTGATCCTTCACTCCTGAAAAAACAGAACAACGAACTCGAGATTACCTTCTACGCGCCCAGAGAGCAAATTCTCCACAGCGGTGTATTGCCCTTTTATTCATATCCGGCAGATAACCAAACAGACAGCATAAAAACGGCACCGTTTATTCGGCAACCTCAACAGGAGTTCGGATGGGATTTTGCCTATCCCGAAATTTACACCGGGTTTAGGGTTTGTCCTGAACTGCACTTTACGGGCTTAGCTGCAATCCGAAAACTTGCCGTTGAAACCATCCGAATTGACTCATCAGGAGCGCAATTAAGCGCACAGGTTCAACTCCTGAATTTTGCAAACAAACAAATCTTTATACAAGCCAAAGGAGCGTTTGGCACAACCACAAAAATGCGTGTTTCAGCAGCCGACACAACGTTCAGATTTTTCCATGCATCGCCCGAATTGTGGTGGCCCAGAGGCAGTGGGAAAAGACCCTTTTATGCCATTACAGTTTACCTTACCGATGCTCAAAACCACGTGATTGACAGTGTTCACACGCACTACGCTGTTCGAAATGTTAGCCTAATTCAGGAACAAGATTCAATTGGCCGCTCGTTTTATTTTGAAGTAAATGGCAAACCTATTTACATGCATGGAGCCAATGTGGTGATGCCAAACGAGGCGTTTGAAGGCGAGCGGGAACGTGGGCTTTCGAGTAAGGAGTTAAATTATGTTTTAAACGCCAACATGAACATGCTGCGCATTTGGGGTGGCGGAACCTATCTACCCGATGCCTTTTTTGAATGGGCCGATACAGCCGGCATTTTAATCTGGCAGGATCTTATGTTTGCCTGCAGCTATTATCCCGACAATAAAGAATTTGAGGCAAACATTCGTGAAGAAATTCAGCAGCAGGTTTTTCGGATGATACACCATCCATCGCTTGCGTTGATTTGTGGAAACAATGAAATTGATGTAGCCCGTAAAAACTGGGGATGGCGCGAAAAATATAACTATACCGCGTCTGTACAGAATCGTCTCGACGCTGCATATCTCCGGATGTTTCAGCAGCTGATTCCCGAAACCATACGATCGGCTTCAGAACATGTAAATTATTTGGCCTCTTCACCTGTTTCAAACTGGGGAAAAGAAGAAGACTTCAGGCATGGCGACAATCACGATTGGGGTATTTGGCATGGTGAAATGCCGTTTGATGCCATAAGCCAACGGATACCGCGGTTTATGAGCGAATATGGCTTCCCCTCATTTCCTCCTGTTGATGTGCTGGAGAAATACCATGGTCAAAACGCCGACGCTATAAATCCCGAGCAATTGGTGTTAAGCTACAAGGGGCTTAATTTACTGCGTCGATATCTCGATTCGAAAGGATATCCACATCATAAACTTGAAGAATTGGTTACTTCTTCACACGAAGTTCAACAGTGGCATTACCGTAAAATGAAGTGTTTGCTGAACAATCCATCGCGACGCTGTATGGGCGATTTGTGGTGGCAGTTGAATGATGTGTCGCCGGTTATGTCGTGGAGTTTGCTCGATATGGAAGGGGTTGAAAAGGGGAAAAAATAAACTTAGTGCTTCACAAGTAATTTTCTAGCCGACCCTTTTGTTGAAGAAACCGAAAGCAAATAGAAACCCGGCGGGAATTTTTGCATATCGAGCGCATGTTTATTTTTAATACCATTCAACACCATCAAGGCTCTTCCGTTTAAATCGCTTAGTGTTAAAACGATATTCTCGTTTCCGTCGATAACATTTATCGAAACCTGCTCATTAAAAGGATTGGGGTTTGCCGCTACATCCAATGCCACACTTAAGTTTTCCGTTCCATCCACAACCAAAGAATCGAAACTTAAATTGTCGATAAATAGCACCGAGTTCCCCGACGGATCGGGCGCATCGTTATTGTAGCAGGATAAAATCATAATTCTTGCACTATCGGCTGTTGTATAGTCAGATAGGTCGAGCGAAAAAGGCTGCCATGAATTCACCATTTCGGCTGTTTTAAATTGGCCGCCACCAATGTCCTGGCCATTGTTATACAAGCGGATATGAATTTCGAACGTATCGTTGCCTTGCGGTAAAAACTTGTGGTAGCCATACAGCGTAAGCGGGTGCCCCTGAATGGGGAATACAGGATAATTGTTTCCTAACAAACCGCCCGTCCAAATGATTCCATATGCAGCCCATGAAGGGAGCAACTCGGTATGGTTTTCTATTCGAATCGAATAGCTTCCACTATTTGGAGGAAAATGATCCGTTGAGCGATTGACAGGGTATACGTTGCCCGACTGAACCGAATCGTTTGCAGACCACCAGCCCGTTGGAATCAGATAATTGCCCTGATTGATCCAGTCTTCAAACCCCGCATTGGGGATTTGAGCGAATAAACAATCACCGAAAGAAAAAGCAAGTGCGATAAAAAGTAGTTTACAGGTCTTCATGCGTATGATTATTTAATTAGGATTCTTCTTGATTCAGAAACTTCATGATTTTGTATTTGAATCAGATACTCGCCAGGAACAAGTCGAAGCGCTTGTAAGGGAAAATGCTGCTGATCGCGGAAGTTGCATCGGAATAAAACCTTGCCATTTGTATCCATCATGCTAAACTCATATGTATTTCCGGCTTTTCGAGGAAAGTCTATCTCTATGTACTCATCTGCCGGGTTGGGCCAAAGTCTGATTTCATTTAATTCCTGTGCTTCAAATTTTTCGGCAAGCAATGCTTCATCCAACACCCATAATTCGTTACCGCACAATTCCGAACTTCCCTTAAACAAATAAAGGTTGTTTGTATAGGTCATTTCACTGCTGTTTGCATATGCATCGGTGAGGTTAGAAAACAAGACCGGCGCACTATTGGCTTGATTAAGTTTCCAAATTTGCT
>JBKCFX010000064.1:0-1094 GCA_046303595.1 Bacteroidia bacterium | reverse complement strand
TTGCCAGCAAAGCAGCCAATTGAACAATCCGAATTTCCGGGAAATTATCGGGACGCATACGACTTCGTTTCCACATCGCCGGCTGAATCTTTTTTAAATCGTAAACGCGTTTCAGGTAAACATACTCAGCATGTAAGCGCTGAACATAGACGTCTTCATCACATTCCTCAAGCAAACCACTTTGCCCCAAAAACAAGGCTTCGAGTTGAAAACGGCTGTGCCGGTGCTTAACTACAATGGAATACGGCAGGGACCGGGCGAGCAATTCAAACGGGATGGCATTCACGTTCATTCCGAAACCACGTGCGAGCGCAATGTAAAAGGCCTCCTGCCAGTTGTTGGAGGTAAATACCAGCAATTCACGAATCCAGTTCGATTTCCGTTCCAGCCGTGAAATACACATACGTGTAAGCCAGTTTTCTCTCCAGGGCGAAGGCGGCTTCACGAAATCGGCGCAGGGAATTGCTGCAGTTGAAGACGATAATTCGAGCCAGCGCGAGAGCATACCTTCGTCTACGAATGGTTTCATTACCAATACCGGAATTGGCCTGTTAAGGGCATCCATCACTTCGCTATCGTAAATCCAAACTATATGCAGCAGGATGTTTTTATACGCCTGATCCTTGTCGTGGCGGTGGCGTTTCCAGTCTGACGCGCGCGTATGGATTTCAACATTTCCGGCCCAAAGTAGCCCATCCACCTCGATTCGCACATCGCTAAAATCGGGGCCCGAATCGGTGTTGTGTCGACCGGGATACTTCACCAGCAATCGTTCCCCAGAAGCGAGTCGCAAATCTTTTGTATTCCACAATTGGAACTTCCATATGAAATGCAGCAGGCTTTCGGGGAACATATGCACTGTATCTGTACCACAAATGTAGCCCCCCTGCGCTCAACTGATGTTGCGCCTATGCGCAATTCTGTTGCGGCTACGCGCAAAAACATGCGGTATACAGCCTGAATTTGGCCGCCACGAGCGGGCTTTCCGGTTCAAGCCTTGTCCCGAGAGCTCATCAGGTATTAATCTTGTCTCGAGTCTGTAGCGATTCGGAGACAATGCCCGACTTTTCAACCACATAGCCCTGCTCCCGGGC
>JBKCFX010000063.1:0-7219 GCA_046303595.1 Bacteroidia bacterium | reverse complement strand
TCCTTGAACTGTTCATAACATTGAAGAAAAATTCTGCATCTTCACACCCATGAAGACGCTGTTAAAAATTCTCATCACACTATTTCTTTTCTGCCATTCCATTATTGTATATGCCGACGAGGGCATGTGGCTTCCGCTTCTGTTGAAGGAACTCAACGAGAAAGACATGAAGGCCATGGGCATGAAAATGTCGGCCGATGATATTTACTCGGTAAATAAATCGAGTCTGAAAGATGCTGTTGTTTTATTCGGGCGCGGCTGTACCGGTGAAATTATTAGTGCTGAGGGTCTCTTGCTTACCAACCATCATTGTGGTTTCGGACAAATTCAAGAACATTCGAGCCTAGAACACGACTACCTGATGAACGGCTTTTGGGCCATGAGCCGAAATGAAGAACTCCCCAACAAAGGCCTTACGGTTACTTTTATTATACGGATTGAAGATGTAACTGCAAAAATAATACAGGGCTTAAATATGGTGAAGGACGAAGCAGAACGCGAATCGCTTGTTGCAACACGATCGGCTTCTCTAGTTAAAGAAGCCATCGGAAGTACACACTATGAAGCGTTTGTAAAACCCATGTACAATGGGAATGAGTATTATTTATTTGTAAGCGAAACGTTCCGCGATGTTCGCTTGGTTGGAGCACCGCCTCAGAGCATGGGCAATTTTGGCAAAGACACCGACAACTGGGGTTGGCCAAGACACACCGCAGACTTTAGTCTTTTTCGTATTTACGCCGGCAAAGACAATAAACCGGCCGACTATTCGCCCGATAATGTTCCCTTTAAACCACGCAAGCATTTAGAAATAAGCACTGCCGGGATTAAAGAAAATGATTTCACGATGGTGTATGGTTTTCCGGGGCGCACCAACGAATACCTGAGCTCGAATGCGGTGGATCAGCTTGTGAATCGAAGCAATCCGCTGAAAGTAGCATTGCGTGGCAAGCGACTCGAAATCATGGATACCTATATGAAGGCCGATCGAAAGGTGTTTATTCAATATGCCGACAAATATTCGGGCGTATCGAACTACCACAAGAAATGGGCAGGTGAAGCACGCGGATTGATTAAGGCTAATGCCGTTGAACGGAAAATAGCGCTCGAACAGGAATTTGCAAAACGTATCAAAGACAATGCACAGTACAAAGCCTACCAAGGAATTCTTGATGGCTTTAAAGAACATTATACAAAGTTAGATCAGATTCAACCTGAACTTGATTTATTTACGGAAGGCATTTTGAGCATTGAAGTACTGCGCTTCGCCATTGGGTTTAAAGACTTAATTCAAGCTGCAAATGAACCGGGCAGCGAAAAATGGAAGAATCAACTCAAAGCACAAAGCGAGCGAATTGCAGAGTTCTTCAAGGATTACCATCAGCCCATCGACCAAGAAACAATGATTGAAATGCTAGATGCATATTACAAAAATGGTATTGGAAATGTCTTTGTTCCTTCAGCATTAGGAACAATAAATCCAAAAGATGTATCAAAACAAGGCATGGAAACCTTTGTGAATTCCTTTTTTTCGTCAACACGCCTTTTAAATTAAGCATTTTTAAATAAACAGATTGCCGCCGGCGACACCGAAATTGCCGGACTAATTAAAAACGACCCGGCATGGAAACTGGCAGATGCCTTTTTTACATACTATCGAAATACACTGCAAAAACAGCAAAGCGATATTATGGCGAAACTTATCCCACTTAATCGTTTGTATGTTGAGGCGCTGCGCAATGTTATTCCGGAAAAAAAATACTACCCGGATGCAAATTCAACCTTGCGGGTTGCCTTCGGAAAAGTGGAAGGTTATAAACCTGCCGATGCAACGCAATACAACTGGTTTACAACAGCCGATGGAATTTTACAAAAAAACAGTGCCGGAGCCACAGATCACGAAATAAACGATAAACTGAAGAAGTTGCTTACCGATCGAAATTATGGAGCATATGCCGATAAGGACGGGACCTTGCATACGTGTTTTGCCGCATCAAATCATACCACGGGTGGAAATTCGGGTAGTCCTGTTTTAAACGCCAAAGGACAACTCATTGGTACCAATTTCGATCGCAATTGGGAAGGTACGATGAGCGATGTGTATTACGATATCAATCAGGTTCGCAATATTGTGCTCGATGTGCGTTACACACTATGGGTCATTGACGTGTATGCCGGCGCCAAACATTTAATAAAGGAAATGTCGCTTGTAAACTAAACAGGAAATGAAACTTAAGCGAACCGCACTATTTCTAAAAATCGGAATCGCCTTGGTTTTGGTGGGAAGTTTAGATCCGATGGAAGGATCACTCGTAATTAACGTGGGAAGCATCGTAATAGCAATTTGCACTTGGATACAAAACAACCGGTGGAAATGGTGGTCCTTTGCTGCCACCACCCTGATTACGGTAGGAGTTGTTTCGTTATGGACGGTTTCATCGTTCGGGGGCTTTGAACCTGAAACTGAATGGTGGTGGCTGTTAGCAATTTTACCCTATCCGGTTGGATGGCTGGCAACCTTGATGGTATTCGTGTACCATGGCTTCAATAAAGTGAAACTAGCAATTTCAAATCGAGAAAGAAATTGATCTAAGGTTTCGATATGTGCCAAGCCGCCTGCACCTGTGCACACGCCACAATCCCAGCTGTTTCGGCACGCAATCGGCTATCGCCCAAACTAATGGGTTTAAATCCTGATTCGAGGGCAAGTGAGATTTCTTTAGGTGTAAAATCGCCCTCGGGACCAATACATACCAATATATCTGTTTCTTTCATTGCCACCTTGGGTAACAACTCCTTACTACCTTCAGCGCAATGTGCTATAAAACTTGCCTGTGTTTTATTGCGTTTCAAAAATGCCGCAAATTGCATAGGTTCGTTCATTACAGGTGTCTTGGCGTTGAGCGATTGTTTCATGGCTGCTTTAACCACATTTTCAACCCGCGCCATTTTAAGCACAGTGCGCTCGCAGCGTTCGGTTAAAATCGGACTTATATCATCAATGCCAATCTCCACCGCTTTCTCTAGAAACCACTCAAAGCGTTCCATCATTTTCGTTGGCGCAATAGCAATATGCAATCGGTATGGACGAACTGGCGCTTCTCTATGAATCCCTCGAATTTCAACCAAACTTGCTTTTGCATGCACACTGCTTACCTCGGCTTCATAAATTACCCCGCTGCCGTCTAAAACTCCAACCGTATCGCCAATTTTCAACCGAAGCACTTTACTCAAATGCAAACTTTCGTCGGCATCCAGCTGCGCGGTTTTTCCCTCGATTTGATGTGCGAAAAAGTAATGCATCAGGCCTGTTTTTCGGTATCAACTTGCAAGGCTTCTGATATTTGTCTCAGCGCCTGAACCACTTGGTCGATGTTTTTCATCTGTTCCATGACCAATGTTAATTTGTTGTTTCGCTCTTTCATCCGTGCCCGCGAGGGGAATCTCGATAAATACTGCATCAACAAACCAAAAAACGGACTTTGGTAAAATTCGCTTTGCTGGTTTTGCACAAAATAACCAACGAATGTTTGCTGCTTCAACACCACTTTTTCAAAGCCAATATCCTTGGCCAGCCTGCGAAGGCGAATGGTATCCATCAATTCAACGGTTTGTTTCGGAATGGCTCCGAATCGGTCTTCGAGCTGCTTTGCAAATCGCTGAAGTTCCACTTCCGTTTCAAGATTATCGAGGTCTTTGTAAAGCAATAATCGCTCGGTAATATTTGTAACGTAATGATCGGGAATCAGGATTTCCAAGTCTGTATCGATTTGGCAATCGTTAACCCAAACCTTGTGATTCGCCTCCAATTCTTCACTAAACAGCTGCTTGAAGTCACCTTCTTTCAATTCCTGAATGGCTTCATCTAATATTTTATGGTACATCTCAAAGCCAATCTCGGCGATGAATCCACTTTGTTCGGCACCAAGTAAATCGCCCGCACCGCGAATGTCCAAATCGCGCATGGCGATGTTGAAGCCGCTGCCCAACTCGGCAAATTCCTCAATAGCACGAAGACGTTTACGCGCATCGGCCGTAAGCAGTGATACCGGTGTCGTGAGTAAATAGCAGAATGCTTTTTTATTACTCCGCCCTACCCTTCCGCGCATCTGATGTAAATCGCTCAGTCCAAACAAATGCGCATTGTTGATGATAATCGTATTCGCATTCGGAATGTCTAAGCCCGACTCAATAATGGTTGTTGCCACGAGCACATCGGCATTGCCTTCGATGAATTCCATCATCACATCTTCGAGCGCTTCGGGCTCCATCTGACCGTGGCCGGTAAGCACTTTCACACCCGGACAAAGCCTGCGAATCATGTCGGCCACTTCCTGAATATTCTGAACGCGGTTGTGCACAAAAAACACTTGGCCACCGCGCTGAATTTCGAAGGTAACTGCTTCCTTTATAATATCTTCATTGAACGTGTGTAACTCGGTTTGTACAGGATAGCGGTTAGGCGGCGGTGTATTGATAACACTCAAATCGCGAGCGCCCATCAAACTGAAATGCAGTGTGCGTGGAATAGGCGTTGCCGTTAATGTTAGCGTATCAACATTCACCTTAATCTGCTTGAGTTTCTCTTTGGCCGAAACCCCAAACTTCTGCTCTTCATCTACGATCATCAACCCAAGATCTTTGAACTTCACATCTTTGCTTAAGAGCCGGTGCGTTCCAATGAGAATGTCGACTTCGCCTCGTTCTACTTTTTCGAGCGTTTGCTTTTGTTCTTTGGCCGATTTAAACCGGTTCAGGTAATCGACCTTGCAGGGCAAATCCGATAAACGTTCCGAAAACGTGCGGTAATGCTGCAGAGCCAGAATCGTTGTTGGAACCAGTACTGCTACCTGTTTGCTGTCGTTTACCGCTTTAAATGCAGCACGAATTGCTACCTCGGTTTTCCCGAACCCAACATCGCCGCATATCAGCCGATCCATCGGTTCGGGTTTTTCCATGTCGCGCTTAATGTCGCGTGTGGCTTTTACCTGATCGGGCGTATCCTCGTATATGAATGAAGCTTCGAGTTCGTTCTGCAGATACGTATCCTTTCCGAAGGCAAATCCTTTCTTCGTCTTGCGTTCGGCGTAGAGTTTTATAAGATCGCGGGCAATGTCTTTAACCCTACTTTTGGTTTTCTGTTTTAGCGCCGACCAGGCATTGCTGCCCAGTTTATTCAGTTTGGGCTCGGAGCCTTCTTTACCGGTAAATTTCGAAATGCGGTGCAGCGAATGGATGCTCACATACAAGATATCGTTGTCGCGATACACCAAACGAATGGCTTCTTGTTGCTTACCGTTTACATCGATTTTCTCGAGCCCTGCATATTTTCCAACACCATGATCGACATGCGTCACAAAATCGCCCGGCTGCAATCCTTTCAATTCTTTTAAGGTGATGGCTTCCTTGTTGTTAAATCCATCGCGCAGCTTATAACGATGATAGCGATCGAAGAGTTGGTGATCGGTAAAACAGGCGATATTCAGGTGCCGGTCGATAAAGCCCTCGTGCAATGCAACATTGATGGGTGTAAACTGAACATCTTTATCGAGGTCTTCGAAAATGGAATAGATGCGCTCTATTTGGCGCGCATTGTCTGAGAAAATGAAATTCTGAACCCCCGCTTTGCTTTGCTTACGCAGCGTTTCGGTAATGAGGTTGAAATTTTTATGGAAGGATGGTTGTGGCGATGCATCGACCTGAATCAACTCGCTTCGCGGAAACACACGCCTGCTTCCACATTCGATGGTTGTAAACGACTGAATGGCACGCAGTATTTCTTCCTCGCTGCAGAACAAGTCATCGGGCGGCAATTGTACCGATGATGGGCCATGCTTTTCGAAATGCTCTACAGCTTTCTGGTAATCGCTGCGGATGCGTTCGAACAGGAGTTCAGACTCGCGCATCCAGATTACTGAATCTTTTGGAATAAACGAAAAGAAATTGCCCCGATTTTCGCGCAGAATTTTTCCCTGCACATCGGGTACAAGATTCACAAAATCGAGGTTGCGCACCGAAAGCTGGTCCACCGGATTGAATGCACGCACCGAGTCGACTTCCTCACCAAAAAACTCGATGCGATAGGGTTGTTCGTCGGAATACGAATATACATCGAGGATTCCGCCTCGAATGGAAAACTGTCCGGGATCTGTAACAAAATCGACGCGTTCGAAATCGTATTCGTACAGAAACTCGCTCACAAAATCGATGCTGAGACGCTCGCCCCTTTTGATTTTGAAGGTATTGCGGCTGAGTGTATCCTGTGTTACCACTTGTTCGAGCAAGGCTTCGGGATACGTAACTACGAAAAGATGCTTGTTCGTGCTCGATCCGATTCGGTTTAGCACTTCGGTGCGAAGCAAGCGCGCATTGGGATCGAGCGTGTCGGGATCGTATACTTTTTTCGATGCAGCAGGAAAAAACAAGGCTGTGCCTTCGGGGAGAAAAGCCTCTAGGTCATTTAAAAAATAGGCCGCAATTTCGCGATCGGGCAAAACGGCCAGCATGAACTGTTGCTTTGCGCTGAACAATGAAGCAGCCAGCAGACTTTCGCCCGAACCTGCTGCACCACTCAGATGCAGGTGTGCACCATCCTTTGCGCGAAGCATGGCTTGAAGCGCAGGGTGTGTGTTATAGTGAGAGAGTAATTGTTCGGTGGTCAATTGTTGAAGCCTGGGAAGGCTGCAAATTTACGCTTCCTTTGAATTCACAAACTGCGGCTGCAAATTTTCGTCGCTGAATTCGCGTAAAAAATGCATCGCTTCGTCAACCATCTTCGAAGAGCCAACGAAAAGCGGACAACGTTGATGAATATCGGTTGCTTCGATTTCGAGAATATCGCGGAAGCCATCCGTTGCTTTTCCGCCGGCCTGCTCCATAATCATGGCCATGGGATTGCATTCGTACATGAGGCGAAGTTTCCCTTTGGGAGATGAAAGCGTCGTAGGATAAATGTAAATCCCGCCTTTAATAAGGTTGCGGTGAAAATCGCTTACCAGCGAACCGATGTAACGAAGTGTATACGGCTTTTTATTGGCCTTATCGTCGATTTGCAAACTCTTGATGTAGCGTTTAACACCTTCAGGGAAATGCACGAAATTGCCTTGATTTACCGAATAGATGTTTCCATTGCTTGGAATGCGCATATCGGGATGCGATAAACAAAATTCGCCGATGGATGGATCGAGGGTAAAGCCATTCACTCCGTTGCCAGTTGTAT
>JBKCFX010000062.1:0-1015 GCA_046303595.1 Bacteroidia bacterium | reverse complement strand
TTTAAGATCAGGTGCAAGTGGTTCTCGCATCGTATTCAACTCCGTAAACATTACAGGTACCGATGTCGAAAATGGTGTAGCACTCGAAGTGTTGGGTGGAAACAACTACGTGGTAAAAAACAACATCTTCGCCAATAATGGCGGTGGGTATGCCATGTACGCTTCAAGTTCTGTATCAGACTTCGACTTGAATTACAACGATTACTTCAGCAGCGCAAAGAAAACAGCGTATTATCAGGGAACCTTATACTCAACAATTGCAGCATTTGCATCAGCAAGCGGCAAGGAGGCCAATGCCCGTTCGGTAAATCCGTTCTATGTATCGGCAGTTAATTTACGTCCAAACCATACCTTACTCAATGGAACCGGATTAAACTATGCCGAGGTAACAAAGGATATTACCGGCGCTTTGCGTGGCGGCAATCCCGATATCGGTGCCACCGAATTCGGCTTATGCGCTAACGATGCCGGTGTGAACGAATTTACTGCATTGAGCAATCCGCTACCAGCCGGAGTAAATGCCGTGAAAGTAATTTTACAAAACCAGGGCAGCAATACGCTCAATAGCACCACCATTCGTTGGTCTGTAAATGGCGTAGAGCAGGCTCCGTTTGCATGGAGCGGTGCATTGGGAGTGCAGCAAAATGCACAAGTCACAATCGGAACCTTTAACTTCCCTGCCGGCAGCAGTTTCGATTTGAAGGCTTGGACTGTTGGTGCCAATGGAACAAACGATTGCAATGCGTATAATGACACATCGCGTTTAGACGATTTGGGAACGCCACTATGCGGAACGTATACCATCGGCGGTGTAAGCCCCGATTTTGCATCCTTTACCGATGCAGCCGTAGCACTCAATGCAGCCGGTATTATTTGCCCAGTAATCTTCAAAGTGCGCGACGGCAGCTACAACGAGCAGATTAAATTGTTCCAGGTATTGGGCTCTTCGGCCACCAATTTCATTCGCTTTGAAGGCGAGAGTGGCGACAGTTCGCTAGCAGAATTACATTATCAA
>JBKCFX010000061.1:0-13715 GCA_046303595.1 Bacteroidia bacterium | reverse complement strand
ATTCGATACCGCATGTTGTGTAAACAACTTCTTTATATGCTGTTTTTAGGGGTATTTTTACTTCCCCCTAAATCAAATTATGCCCAGGAATTGAATATACCTGTTGGCGGCTGGAGAGACCACCTCCCGATGAACTTGGGCATTTCTGTAACGCAGACTCCGGATAAGGTTTATGCGGCAACAGATCGGGGCCTCATTGTTTTGCAGAAGAGCGACAATTCATTCGAGGCGTTAACCAAAGCTAAAGGCCTGAGCGATTTAAGTCTCTCTGCCATTGGATACCATGAAGGCACTGAAACGATTGTTATTGGATACCGAAACGGCAATATCGACTTCATCCGAAAGAATGAAATTGTAAACATGGCCGATATCAAAAGAACGCCGCTGGTTGCCGGGCCAAAACAAATCTATTCCATTAAGTTTAGAGGTGATGATGCCTATTTGTGCACCAGCTTTGGCTTGGTAGTTATCGATATGCCGCGGAGAGAAATCAAGGCAACTATTTATCCCACTCAGGCACAGGCCGAGGTATACGATGTTGACTTTGCCGCCGATACGATTGCTGTGGGCACCAGACTCGGAAGCTATTATGCCGATATAAACAATCCGGCGCTTGTTTATTATGGCGCTTGGCAGGCCTTTGAGGGTTTTGGATCGGGCCGCATTATTAAGAGCATTTCCTATTTCGATAATACGTGGTACTTTAACAAGATTGTTCCATTTGAGGCGAACCGAGACACCATTTTCAGTTACCGCAATGGTGTAACCGACATTGTTCAGACCAATGGTAATTTTTTCAACCTTAGAACAAACAATGGCGTTTTATTTGTGGTTAAAAACACGGAATTATTTTATAAAACAATATCCGATACGGCATTTCGTTCATTCAGCCTTTACGATTACTATGTTCAGGCCTATCCGGTTGATGCGATTGCCGATAGCCAAGACCCCACTAAATTTTGGATTGCAGACCAAGGGCAGGGACTAGCGGCATATTTTAGCGAAACCCGCAAACCCTGGTTTACTCCCGAAGGGCCCTACTCAAAAAACACCTTTCGGATGGCACATAGCGGAGGTCAGCTTTGGGTTGCAACCGGAGCCTACGATTTCGGATACAATCCGATTTACATTACCGATGGGCTTTTGAACCGCGACGAAGCATTCTGGAGGAGTTTCCGGTATCCGCTTGGTACAGATTATATTCGCGATTTCACATCGGTTGCAATCGATCCATACGATTCCAAACATGTTTTTGCTACTACCTGGGGTTACGGAATGATTGAGCTTCAGGATGGGGCGATTGTTCAACGCTACGATACGGCCAATAGTGGCATGGATGCCATTAGTCCTTTAACCGCCGAAATACGCGCATCGAGTTTGGCATTTGACAAAGACGGAAAGTTATGGACGCTTTCCACCTCGGCTGTTCATCCGATTGGCATGCGTAAACCCGATGGAACCTGGCGTTCGTATGCCTTCGGGCCAAGCATCGATGATCAGTCGACCGGCGATTTAATGGTCGACAGCTCCGGCAACAAGTGGTTCATGCTCGCAGAAAAAGGTTTGGTTGTATTTTCTACCGATGAGGAGGACAATCTCGTTTCGTATAAATTGCTAAACGATCAAGCGGGTCGCGGGGCATTAAATTCGGTTCGGGTGTATTCTATGGCTCAAGATCTCGATGGGCAGGTTTGGGTAGGAACCGACAAAGGCGTTTGCGTTTTTTATTCGCCCGATGCCATATTGCAGGAAGGTTCAGAAAACTGGGATGCACAAAAAATCACCATTTCGCAGGGTGGATTTAATCAATACTTGTTGAATTCCGAAGAAGTTACTGCAATTGTGGTGGATGGCGCAAACCGCAAGTGGTTCGGTACGCGAAAAGCAGGGTTGTTTCTGGTATCGCCCGATGGTACCGAACAGTTGCAGCATTACACGTTCGAGAACAGTCCGTTGCTAAGCAATTCCATCAATACCATGTGTATGGACCAGGAAACCGGAGAGCTGTACATCGGAACCGATCAGGGGATTTGTTCGGTAAGAACAGATGCCACGTTGGGTGGAAAAACATTCGGTAAAGTGTATGCATTCCCCAATCCGGTTCGCCCAGAATATAGCGGTCCGGTAACAATTTCGGGGCTTGTGGCCAACGCCGAAGTGCGCATCACCGATGTGGAGGGGAATGTAGTTTTCTCGGATCGGGCAAATGGCGGAACAATAACGTGGAACGGAAGGCTTTACAGCGGCGAACGCGCAGCTACGGGCGTATATCTTATTTTCGCTTCGAACGACGATGGGTCGCAAACCAAAGTTGCCAAATTGCTTTTTGTAAACTGATGCAGGCAGGCAGTGATGCGCTTGTAATTCATACCATACGACACGGCGAACAGTCTGTAATAGCCCGGCTTTTTACACGTCAATTCGGATTGATTTCGTTTTTAGTTAAAGGCGTGTATAGTCGGAAATCATCTAAATCAGCCTTATTGCAACCGATGCAAGTTGTGCATGTGCAGTTTCGCCTAAAGGAAAATGCCGATTTGGTTTTTGCCGGAGAACTTAAAGGGCTATCGAATTACCGGAATATTCCTTTTACGCCAGGTTCATTGGCCCAACTCAGTTTCATCAATGAAGTGCTTTTTAAAACATTACGCCAACGTGAAGCCGATGAGGTTTTATTCGATTACATTCTTGCAATGCTGAATATGTTGGATTCGGCAACATCCGGCATCCCCGATTTTCATCTGCGCTTTCTGATTGATTATGCCCATTTTCTTGGCTTTGGAATAGAGATACCAGCCAACAAATCACAGTGTTTTTTTGATCCTGTGGACGGCATATTTTCTACCGAACCTTCTGTTTCGCGCTGGAGTCACGAAGCAACGCAAAGTTTAATCGAAATCGCTTCAGAAAATCAACGTAGTAAGCCAATGCCTTCAAACCGCAATAAACGGAACGAATTGCTTGGTCTGTTGCTTGCCTTTTATCGCCATCATCTTCCTTCGCTCGGTGAATTGAAAAGCCCGGAGATACTGAAAGCAGTGTTTGAGTAATCAAATGTGCTTCGCTATCTTTGCCCGATGCCTTTAGACCAACCCGAAGAAGAACTGAAAAGTTCTGAAATGTCGTTTCTCGAACACCTCGAGGCGCTTCGTTGGCATCTGATTCGCTCGTTTGCATCCGTGGTATTGTTTGGAGCCCTGGCATTCATTTTTTCGGATATTGTTTTCGACGGAATTTTACTGGCTCCCAAAAACAGTACATTTCCAACCTATCGTTTTTTTTGTTGGCTTTCACAGAAACTTTTTTCCGACGATAGCATTTGTCTGAGCAACCTCAATTTTGAACTTATCAGCACCCAGATGTCGGGGCAATTTACCACGCACCTTATGGTAGCCTTCGCCACCGGATTGATTCTTGCGTTTCCTTATTTGCTCTGGGAAATCTGGCGCTTCGTAAAACCCGCATTATATCCGGGCGAGCGAAAGCATGCCAACGGAATGGTATTCTGGGGCTCTTTTCTTTTTGCACTGGGCATCGCCTTCGGGTATTTTGTAATAACTCCACTGAGCGTTTACTTTTTTGGAAACTATCAAATTTCAGGACTTGTTGCCAATCAGATTGCCGTGAGTAGTTTTATTTCGACCGTGGTTACTACCACGTTTGGTACCGGAATCGTCTTTGAGCTTCCGATATTCATTTATTTTTTAGCAAAAATTGGATTGGTAACACCGGCGTTCTTAAAGAATGCCCGGAAAATTTCCTATATCGTTATTCTCATTGTCGCAGCTATAATTACACCGCCCGATGTAACGAGTCAAATCATCGTTTCCATTCCGCTGTTTCTACTTTACGAAGTAGGAATTTGGATTGCGGCACGTGTTGAACGTAAAAAAGCCCAATCAAATTAAGTACATTTGACTCAAAATAATTCGATATGAATACGCTTATCATTCTTGGTGTAATCGGTCCTTGGCAGGTTGTATTAATTGTAGTTGCGTTGCTTCTACTCGTTGGCGGCAAGAAAATTCCGCAACTCATGAAAGGCATTGGTGAAGGCATGCGCGAGTTCAAGGATGCCAAGGATGGAAAAAAGGAAGACAATTCAGCCGAAAATAAAAATTAATTCAGGCAGGACGTATGTTCAAATCATTGGCCGAAACCCGCGAAGCAATTTTTTCGGGTAAATCTACCACCGTTCAAATTACGCAGCATTACCTTGATGTTATCCGCTCCAAGTCTGCTTTAAACGCGTTCCTTGAAGTTTTTGAACGCGATGCGTTGGAAACCGCAAAACAAGTAGACGAGAAAATTGCAAAAGGAACAGCCGGTCCTTTGGCAGGAATGGTAATCGGTATTAAAGATGTTTTGTGTTATCGCGGACATAGGGTGTCGGCATCGAGTCGCATTTTGGAAGGGTTTGAATCGTTGTATACCGCAACAGCTGTTCAGCGCTTAATAGATGCCGATGCTATTATTATTGGTCGACTCAACTGCGACGAATTTGCAATGGGCAGTTCGAATGAGAATTCGGCCTACGGAAATGTGCTTCATCCTATTGATAATTCGCTAGCTCCGGGAGGATCATCGGGCGGCTCGGCAGTTGCTGTTGCGGCAGGCTTATGCCTTGCCACACTTGGAACCGATACGGGTGGATCGATTCGTCAACCCGCTTCATTGTGCGGAATAACCGGTATGAAACCAACGTACGGAACCGTTTCCCGCTGGGGCTGTATTGCATATGCTTCGTCATTTGATCAAATCGGACCGATGGCCAACTCGGTAGAAGATTGTGCCGCCATTCTGGAAGTTATCGCCGGCCCTGATGAATATGACGCTACACTAATACAGCAAACTCCCGAAAAATTTACATCGAAATTAAATCACAGTGGACCGGCAAAGCTGGCCTATTTCAAGCAATATCTCGAAAGCGAAGGATTAGATCCGGAAATAAAAACCTACATGCTCGCGTTGATAGAGCGGCTCCGTGCAGAAGGCCATACGGTGGATGCATTGGATTTTCCGTATCTCGATTATGTAATTCCTACGTATTACGTGCTAACAACGGCAGAAGCATCTTCGAATCTATCGCGCTACGACGGCATTCATTTCGGCTACCGTAGCAAATCGGCAACAGATCTCGAATCGACCTACAAACTATCGCGTACCGAAGGATTTGGAAAAGAGGTAAAGCGTCGCATCATGCTCGGGACTTTTGTGCTAAGCTCGGGTTATTACGATGCGTATTATTCAAAAGCCCAAAAAGTACGCCGACTCATTCGCGACTACACGCGCGATGTGTTTAAGGACTATTCATTTTTAATCTTACCGAGCACCCCGGGAACGGCATTTCCGCTTGGTGGAAAATCGAACGATCCAATCCAGATGTATCTCGAAGACATTTACACGGTGCAGGCTAATATTTGCGGCGTACCGGCCATTTCAATTCCCGGCGCCACACACAGTAAGGGATTGCCTTTTGGCGTTCAGTTGGTTGCCGATATTGGAATGGATGCTTCGCTACTTGCCTTTGCGGCCAGATTGCAGGCGAAAATTTCACAGTAAATTGTGAACAAAACTGTGTTGAATTTCAATACAGACTGCGGATTTTTAAGCAGATTTTCTATTAGGTTTACGGCTGAAACAATTCCGTTTTATTCCTGTTTTGGAACGCATACGAATTGTTAATTTTTAACGTTTTGCAGGCCATGAGGTTTTTATTTCTATGCGGAATTTTGTTGTGTCTTGGGCTTGATTCGCTTCAAGGCCAGCGAAAACCGCTTACTTCCTCGCGCGATACGTCTATTCGATTGCAAAGCGACGACCCCATTGCTGCTGCGCTTGATTCACTCGCCTATTTGAAACTTTTCGAAACCACGCGTGTAGGATCTGAATTCGGCAAAACCTGGTCGCTGGGATTTTCGCCCGATTCCGTTCCGGTTTACGATAATGCGGTAATTGCCGAACGCATTGCCAAACTTGATGCCCAATCGCCCTTTAAATTGGTTTACAACAACGAAGTTCAGGCCTATATCAACATGTATGCGATACGCAAACGCAATTTGGTTTCGCGCATGATCGGTTTGTCTGAATTGTATTTCCCACTTTTCGAAGAGGCCTTGGCACGACACAAAATGCCACTGGAGTTAAAGTATCTCGCCATTGTAGAGTCGGCCTTGAATCCCGCCGCGCGATCACGTGTTGGCGCTCAAGGCTTGTGGCAATTCATGTATGGAACTGGAAAACTCTTCAAGCTTAATGTGAACAGTTATGTCGATGAGCGCTGTGATCCAATAAAATCAACCGAAGCGGCGTGCTTGTACATGAAGTATTTGTACTCCATTTACAAAGACTGGTCCTTGGTATTGGCTGCATACAACAGCGGTCCGGGAAATGTGAATAAAGCCATTCGTCGCTCGGGCGGGAAAACCAATTATTGGGAACTTCGCCCCTATCTTCCGAAAGAAACGGGGGGCTATGTTCCAGCATTTATTGCGGCAAACTATGTGATGAATTATGCGCGCGAGCACAACTTGAATCCAATAATGCCGCGAGCCATTTTCAACGAAATCGACACGCTGCATATCCGCAAGCGCTTAACGTTCTCTCAACTTTCTCAGGTATTGGATATGCCCGTTGAGGATCTTGAATTTCTAAATCCTACCTATTTGCTGGGCGTAATTCCGGAGTCTGATCATCACCATGTGCTCACTTTACCAAAGTCGAAGGTGCCTACCTTCATCAACAATGAGCAAACGATTTACACATACCGCACCAAGGAAACTGTGCGCGATAGTTTGATGAACATTACGCGCGCCTTGCCTGTGGCATCAAAAACACATGTTGTACGCTCGGGCGAAAGTATATCGGCCATTGCTCGAAAATATGGCGTTACGGTGGCGGAGCTTAAAAAATGGAACCGTTTAAAATCGAACAAGCTAAAACGCGGGCAGCGCCTCAAAGTTAGCGCGCCTTATAAGGAAAAGGTGCAAGAAGTTACCTCGCAAAATCAGGCTGCACCCGAGGATAAAAAGACAGAAGCTACTGAACAGCCATCTCAAGAGCAATCAGAACCCGAAAAGGAAGAAGCTAAATCCGAAACCGAGAAATCTGGCAGCAAACCTGCGGCAAATAAGAATTATAAAATCTACAAGGTACGTCGTGGCGATACGCTTTGGAAAATTGCCGTAAGCCATGGAATGACGCTTGAGGAAATCCGAAAACTCAACGGATTTAAATCGAATACCAAGATTCAAGTCGGGCAAAAGGTGAAAGTGAAAGTTTAACCCAGAAGCCAAAGCAGAAATCCACTAAATTTTATAGCCTCAATTTTTGGCGAAGGGTGAGGGATTATTTACATGATTCCTTGTTGGGGGTGGCGATTCAATGGATTTTTCGCCGACTAGCGTCGCCGATTTAATTTCACGCGATACAATTAGGTTTGGGATTATTGCATGATCCCTTTGGGGTGGCGCGATTCAATGGATTTTTCGCCGACTAGCGTCGCCGATTTAGTTTCATGCGATACAAGTAGGTTTGGGATTATTGCATGATCCCGGTGGGGGGTGGCGATTCAAAGGATTTTTCGCCGACTAGCGTCGCCGATTTAGTTTAAGGGAAAATTTCTTTTCAGGCAAGCCTGAAGAAATTTTCCCTTAAACTAAAAAACCGGACAAGTGTCCGGTTTAAATCCTTTGGCGGAGAGTGAGGGATTCGAACCCTCGATACCCTTTTGAGGTATACACACTTTCCAGGCGTGCTCCTTCAACCACTCGGACAACTCTCCTAAGGGAGGGCAAAAATAGTTTTTTTTTAATGCCGTTTGGCGTAGAGCTTATTCTACTGTCGATGGATTTTCTTTAATTGGCCATATTATTTAATCACCTGCAAAAAACGTGCGTGAATTACCTGGTTACCAATTGCCCTGATAAGGTAAACCCCGTTTTCAAATCCGGATAAATCTATTGATGTCTTATTTAAGGCATAACTAAATTCCGCAACCAAACGACCGGTTACATCAATAACCTCAATGGTTTTTTGCTCATTAGGGTTAGCCAACACAAGGTTAATTATTCCATTTGTTGGATTTGGAAAAAAGCTAATTTGTTGGTCATTGATCAATTCATCCAATCCTAAAACGCCTGCACAAAAACACGCTTCGTTGTAAACATCATTTGAAGTTAGAGGATCGCCGTCATCACAAGGGTCGCCAGGGAAAGTGCAAGAATTATCATTAACATTTGCCTCTGGGTTAAATGTACAAGACAATGGATCGGTGCAGCCCAATATCTCAATTGTAGAAACATCGCGGTTTTTGCTCCAAGAAACTAAAACGGTATCACCAGTTTGGCCCGATACTACTGCCAAATCGGTATAAACATTAATAACCTGATCGTAGTTTGAGCCAAGGCTGACCTTATAGTTGGGACTCCATGTGGCGCCGTTATCATCGGACCATGAAAGGTAAGTGTTATAGTGGCATTGCTGGTAGTCGCTGGTATTCAACTCACGTGAGTCGGCCCAAGCTGTGTAAATTCTACCGCTTGGAGTGGAAGCAACAGAGGCATGGCAATAAAACCCACTACCCGAATTCGAAATATGGAGGTTGGTTGTGTCTGAAACGGTATTTGTTGTCCAGTTTGCTCCAAAATCAGTGCTATATGTGCAATTAATTTGATCAAGTATACCGGATGCAGTGTGCGAATAAGCAACTAAAATCTTTGAGCCATCTATATAAAGTTGTGCATTGGTATTGGTATTGCCTGAGCTCTGATTTGTAACTTGTGCTGGTGTTAAGCTCCAGGTTACTCCTAAATCGGTTGAACGCGCGATGACCAGATTGACCCTAAAAAACTGATCGTCGGCAACCAAAACGTAAAAGTTGCCATTTTCATCGATGGCGCAATCGCCTGCGTAACTATAATGATTGCCACTGTATGCAACGGCCATTGGGCTCCATGTTTGGCCTCCGTCGAGCGAACGGGTAAACCAGCTCTGATCCCATCGGTCGCCGGCGTACTGCCTTGCCCACGCAGCAAGCAAGGTGTCGCCCTTGGCTGCTAGCCCCCATAATTGAATGCTAGTATTGTCGGTATGGTTGCTTAAAAAAACCGGTTCTTGGAATGTAATACCCCCATCGTTACTTAATACGAATTTGTTCTGTGGGTTTGCAATATTAAAATAACTGTAAGCAATTCCAACGTTAACCTGATTGCCCGAGCGCCAAACAGCAATGCTTCCGTATGCAGGTTGTCCATCGGTTATAGAAGTGTCTTCAATCGTCACCGGAGTGGACCAATTCACGCCATCGGCACTTTTACGAAACCGAATCTTATTACCTCCATAATATGCTTGATAGAAAGTGCCTTCAAATGATTTGGTATGGTTCATACCAGCGCTGTATACTGAAACGCCTCCTTCTGATAGTGGAGTATATTTTTCGGAACTGGTATCGATAATCCCTGATTCATTCAGGTATAGAACCCTTGAAGCGACGGTAGATTGAATATCTTGCGCATCAGTATGCACAAAAAGAGCGGCACAAAATGTAGTAAGTAGAATGTTTTTCATTGTAAAAATTTAAGTGCTCCAAATTACGTTCTTATCTTTTTACAAGTAAATCACTAATATTAGTGATAATTAATGCCGCAAAAGTTAACAGGAATCACATTCCAATCACCTTGCTTTTCGTTGGCCTTGCCGGCTTGCCGTCTTGCGGCCATTCGGGTTCGGTATCTAAATCGATTGCTTCATCCGGAATTTTCTCCAACACAATTGCATGCTGCCATTGGTAAGCCGAATATTTCAATTGCTTCAGAAAAAACCGAACTTGTTCTTCCGGGCTTTCCAGTTGTCCTTTGTCGTATCGACTGAAAAATTCGTTGAAACAATGCTTGATAATTGGTAGCCAATGTGGATCAGAGAATCCCAAATCCTGATCTTGCATCATCTCATCGGCCGATTCGTAACCGCATGCGCACCAGTTTTTAGCTTGATAGTAAGCCTTTGCAGCTTCTACATTATCGCCAAAATTTGGCCAAATGTTGCCGCTTCGAAAGCAAGACTGACAGGTTCTCGGGAATCCCATGATTTTATGCTTTAATCGTCGCGTCGCCCCGAGAGCAACGAAACATAATACAACAATGTTGCTACCGAACCGATAGCGGCCACTACATATGTCATGGCTGCCCAGTTAAGCGCATCTTTGGCTTTGTCGTGTTCCTGCCCATACGTTAATCCGGTGCTATCCATCCATTGTAGGGCACGGCGCGAGGCATCAAATTCTACCGGTAAGGTAATCAAGCTAAATAAGGTAGTAAGTGCAAATAATCCGATACCAATCATGAGCAGCGCAGGAAAGGTCTGTAACAAAAGCACTCCGGCGAGTAATATCCACTGAACAAAGGAGCTTGAAAATTGAACAATCGGAACGAGAGCAGAACGCATATTCAACCAGGCATAGGCACGTGCGTGCTGAACCGCATGCCCACATTCGTGAGCGGCAACAGCAGCAGCTGCTACACTGCGCGTGTTGTATACTTCAGGACTTAGATTTACGGTTTTTTCGAGTGGATTGTAATGGTCGCTCAAAAATCCTTCAACAGAGATTACTTTAACATCGTAAATTCCATTGTCGCGAAGCATCTTTTCGGCTACTTCACGGCCGTTCATGCCGGCCGACAAGCCAACCTCGCTATACTCTTTAAACTTACTTTTTAGGCGGTACGACACGAACCAACTGGCGGCCATCACCAAAATCATGATTAAATAAATTCCGGGCATTTTAATTTTTTTTAGTTCAACAAGGCTTTTCAAAATGTGTTCCCCGCATAAAATTCGGTAATTATTGGCAGAAAGCATGACAAATTTTGCTTCGGGATACAAAAAACCTGAAACCTAATTTTCGGGCATCACGTAATTTACCTCGCAATAACCTCTATATATCCTCAAAAGCGTCTGGCAATCGTTGGGCGCTTTTGTGTTTTTGGTATGTTTAGACCATGCAAAATAGGGCTTGGGCCATAATTCTGAATCCACACGCAAAAGGCGGAAGGGCCGCTAAAATTGCCCAAAAGCTTTTTGAGCAGCTCAATGTATTGAAAATTACATTTGCCATTTTCGAAACAAAAGGTCCGGGGGGCGGTGAGGATTGCGCACGCCAATGCATCGATGCTGGGTATAGACAGATTCTTGTAGCAGGTGGTGATGGCAGCGTATACGACGTACTGAATGGCATGTTATCGCATCCCGCTTACACTACAGACTCCTACAAACTAGCCGTTTTCCCGATAGGAACGGGCAACGACTTTGCGCGCATCACCAAGGCGCCGGCCGATCCGCTGCGTTTTGCCGAATTGCTAGGTAACATGAATTTCAGGCGATTCGATGTGGGTCAAATTATCAGGGAAGAAAAACCTGTCCGCTATTTTATAAACGTCGCCGGACTGGGCTTCGATGCACAGGTGGCCGCGTATGCCAACGAGCTGAAGAAGAAAGGCTATTCGGGACTAACCACTTATGTGTTTGCCTTGATTTCGACCTTGTTTCGTTACAGCGAGGCCGATTGTACGATTCGCATCGACGAGTCCGAACCGATTCGAAAGCCGGTGTTTACCGTTCTTGCAGGGAATGGCACGCATGCGGGCAAGGGCATGTGTTTGGCGCCCGATGCCGATCCGACCGATGGATATTTCCACATTACCTGTGTGGGTAAGATTTCGCGATTCAAAGTGGTGCGAAATGTACACCGGATCTTTGGTGGCACATTCAAGCATTTTAATGAAGTGACGATGTATAAGGCGCGTTCGGTGAAAATTATCCCGCATACGAAAGTGGCCTTACAGGCCGACGGCGAACTACTCGAAACCGGAGCAGTGGAGTTTAAGGTTTTACCTGCCGCTGTTGAGCTCTTGGTGAGGTAATTCGAAATAATAACTTATTTGGCTGTTCGTTGCAAGGGGTGTGCGGTTGGTATATGCCTTGCGAAATTTTGGCATGTTTGATTGGAGGTATTAAAACCGATTTGTTTATCTGGAACAAAATTAATTCAAGCGTTATGTGGCCCAACTGCTTTTAATTGGGATGGCAGATGTATTGAGCATTGAATATTTAAATTGCTGTAATTCTGATGTTTTAAGTATTTATGGCATTTATTTGCACAATGTGATAAGCGTTTTTTGGAGTTTTTGCTGAATGCGTTGTGCGTTTTTGTAAGGCAAAGAAGGAAGTACTGCCTATGAAAGCTTTAGCCGAATAGGTTAAAAAAAAGTAAACCTCACGAAAGTAATTTTAAACTATATCGGATTTTAGCTCTCGCCCTGCATCAAATCAATCATTCCATATTGCATTATTTCTTGGGGGCTAAATAGGCATGAAAGAAAAATCTAGTTATTGAAAAAATAGTTAGCTAGATTTTATTTGCCCACTATTGATTATACGAATATTTATAAGTGTTTAAGAAAATTCGGTCTTATTAAATTTTATGAAATCTGGTGTAATAAACATCTAGTTTTTAAATTTTTTTATGTACAAACCAATATGTTTTATATTTTCGCGCTTGCTTTGAACTAAAACCTACACCTAATCAAATGAAACGCAAATCTTATTTACTGTTTTTTTGCTCAATTGTTCTTTTTCTGCTAGGGTCTTTCCCGATGAGCGGGCAGGTTTACATTTTGAATGAAGACTTTTCTTCAGCAACAGGAACCACGACACCGAGTGGCTGGTCGAATTTGACCAATACGGGTGCGGCAACCGATTTATGGCGTTTCGATAATCCCGGTGCCAGGGTTTTGAACTTCCCGGTAACCGGTAAGTTTGCCATCTTCGACAGCGAGAATTACAGCAATGATGCAGTTGGAGAAAGTGTTTCTTTAGTTACCAAGACCTTCGATGCGTCGGTAAGTAATAATTGCCTGTTATTTTTTGATCATTATTTCGTTGGTGGAAGCGGCGCAACTGGCGCGGTAGAAGTTTACAACGGATCGTCTTGGGTATTGCTCGATACTTACTCGGCAACAACTGCTAATCCTGAAAATAAACTCTACAATATTTCGGCTTTGGCCGGAGGCATCACCAATGCCAAAGTACGTTTTATCTGGAATACACCAGGTTCGGGAGCATTTTGGGCAATCGATAACGTACGGGTGTATTCGCCACAAAGCCGCGATGCCGGTTTGAATGCATTTACCAATCCGGTACCGCCCTTTCCGCAAGGAACCTACCCAATTCGGGTTTCATTAACCAATTTTGGTATCAATACCTTAACAAGTGCCACCATCAAATGGACTGTAAATGGTGTATCTCAACCCGATGTAAACTGGACCGGCTCCTTGCCTTTTGGCCAAACCTTGCCTAACGTATTGCTAGGTAATTCTACATTTCAGGCCGGAGTACTTAAAAACGTAAATGCGTGGATTACCACAGTAAACAGTGCGAGCGACTTAAACTCGCAGAACGATACCACAAAGGCAACCTTGGTAGCTTCGCTTTGTGGAACGTATACTATAGGCGGGACGAGTCCTGATTTTGCGAACTTTACAGAAGCGGCATTTGCATTAAATCAAGCCGGCGTTGCATGCCCAGTAATCTTCAAAGTGCGCGACGGCAGCTACAACGAGCAGATTAAATTGTTCCAGGTATTGGGCTCTTCGGCCACCAATTTCATTCGCTTTGAAGGCGAG
The DNA here is from genome assembly GCA_046303595.1 of Bacteroidia bacterium. Taxonomy (GTDB): domain Bacteria; phylum Bacteroidota; class Bacteroidia; order M30B66; family M30B66; genus CAMCXT01. The sequence goes on along the minus strand of JBKCFX010000061.1, from coordinate 36 downwards.
AGTGGCGACAGTTCGCTAGCAGAATTACATTATCAA
>JBKCFX010000060.1:0-2355 GCA_046303595.1 Bacteroidia bacterium | reverse complement strand
CCATTAACCGAAGCATTACAAGCAGGATGTTCGGGGGTTTCGCTGCTGGTTAAATTGGATGACAAAGGCTACTTGACATGCGCCGGAAAATCGCTGGAAAGCACTTATCTGAAAAGTTTCAAGGCGGGCAACGCGCCTAATAAACCATTTCTATTAATACTCGAATTTGAGGGCGATTCTCTTAAAATGCTGGGAGCACTCGATAAGTTACTTGCATCCTATTCAGACTTACTTTCAAAACAGGTCGGAAAGGAGGAGGTATCCGGGAAACTGAAAATATACATTTGGGGTGATGTGCCTCATGTACAAATAGGTAAAGAGCAATATCGCAGTTATTTTCCCCTATCCATATTGGATGATGCAGGTGCCTTAGGCCGTAATTCGGCTGCAGCTCTAGGTCTTAATTTTGATGCATTATATGACTGGAAAGGCCGCGAGAGCATGCCAAACATGCAATACCACAGTATGCAGATGAACCTCAAAGCCGCTCACAAAGCCGGTCAAAAAACCTTTATGTTTGAGGCTCCGGAAACATTCAACGCTTGGAATATTTTATCGAATGCCGGAACAGATTATTTTGTGGTGAAGGATTTACAGAAATTCAACAAATACCTAACTCTTGAATAATCAATGCCTCAACGAGTTATTTCACCGAAAGTAATCGCTTACATACATTGAACGTAATCGCTTTATCTTGCAGGCATGAAATCTACCCGAATTTCAACCTGCATATTACTTTGCTTTATAGTTAGCCGTTCACTCACAGCGCAGCAAAGCAGCGTCGACATTCTGCAAAAGCTTCAGAAACTCGGCACGTCAACTTCGGTACTTTATATTGCAGCGCACCCCGATGATGAAAACACGCGGCTGCTTTCGTACCTCAGTAACGAACTGCATTTGCGCACAGCCTACCTTTCGCTAACACGTGGCGACGGCGGACAAAACCTTATTGGCTCCGAAACCGAAGAAGCGCTCGGACTCATCCGCACCCAGGAATTGCTGGCAGCCCGGCGCATTGATGGAGCCGAGCAGTTTTTTACGCGCGCGTTCGATTTCGGTTATTCCAAAACACCCGACGAAACCTTCCGCATTTGGAACCGCGATTCAATTCTGCACGATGTTGTTTGGGTAATCCGGCAATTTCGTCCCGACATTATCATTACCCGATTTCCCACAACCGGTGAAGGCGGCCACGGGCACCACACAGCTTCGGCAATACTTGCTGTTGAGGCGTTTAAAGCCGCTGCAGATCCGAAACGCTTCCCGAATCAATTGAAAAAATGCGAAGTCTGGCAGGCGAATAGGCTTTATTGGAACAATTTTATGCCCACGCGCGACGAGAAAACCGATACGAAGAATATGCTTAAAATCAATGTTGGCGCCTACAATCCGGTGCTTGGATTAAGCATGGGCGAAATTGCTTCGATGAGCCGTTCGCAGCATAAAAGTCAGGGATTTGGGGTGAAGAAACAACGTGGCGAAATCAACGAATACTTTAGCTTTCTTGCCGGCGATTCTGCAAAGTCAGACGTGTTCGAAAACATTCCCAATCGCTGGAACGAGAATAAGCAGGCAAGCGACTTGAAAACAAAGATTGATGCACTCATTGCACAATTTGAAGCGAATAATCCTGCTGCAGCCTTGCCTTTATTGCTGAAACTGGCAGGCGAACTTAAAACCCGCGAAAAGGATCCTTTCTATAAAGATAAACTAAAATGTGTCGAAGAAATGATTTATGCCGTTGCAGGCATTTTCACCGATTTTACGGCCACTTCTTACGAATATACTCCCGGAGATTCGGTTTCTGCCACATTCGCGTTTATGAAGCGCAACGCATGCGGTGCAAAAATTCGGATCAAAGGTTTTGCCGCGCATTGTGATGTTAACTTCAGTGATTCGCTTTGTTCAATGCCTTTGAATAGTTTGAAGGAACAGAAATTTAGTTTGGCGATTCGTTCGGAGTCAGAACTTTCCAATCCCTACTGGCTTCAATTGCCGCACGACGAGGGCCGTTTTGTTCATCCCGATTTTTCGTATACCGGCATGCCTGAATCGGAGGCTCCACTTTATGTTGATATTGAAGTTGTATTTCCGGCTTACGCTTTTAGCAAACGAGTTCCGCTGCAATACAAGTGGGTCGATCCGGTAAAAGGCGAATTGTTGCGCAGAGTTGAAATTGTTCCGCCTGTGCGCGCAAGTGCCTCCTTGCCTGTAGCACTTAATGCCGGCGGAGAAACGATATCCATCGAGTTGCAGATTGAAAAAGTACGCAAATCGGCAAAAGGGACGATACATATCGATCCGGCCTGCCTTGATGGATTGTTGGAAGAACCGGAATCCGTTTCAATTGGTAAT
>JBKCFX010000059.1:0-3330 GCA_046303595.1 Bacteroidia bacterium | reverse complement strand
AATTCGTCTCGAAATATCAGGCTTGTCCTACAGCCAAACCCAAAGCGGAGCTTATGCACTCGTGCTTGGAGAACGCGGGGGTAAAAGACGCTTGCCGATAATTATCGGAGGCTTCGAAGCTCAAGCAATCGCCATTGAATTAGAGAAAATGGCTCCAACTAGGCCTCTAACGCACGATTTATTCAAAACGTTTGCAGAAGCTTTTATGATTCAAGTGAAAGAGGTACTAATCTACAACCTTTCAGAAGGTATCTTTTACGCGAAGCTCGTGTGTCATCAGAACGGACTAAATGAAGTTGAAGTCGATGCGCGAACTTCGGATGCTATTGCGCTTGCCTTGCGATTCAATTGCCCAATCTATACCTACGACTCAATTCTTAGTTCGGCAGGCATACTCATCGACGATAATCCAGATGGTTCTGTATCTGAGCCTGCTAACACGTTTCCTGAAGGACAATCGCAGGAAAGCGGAGCATCTGCAGCTGATGGCAATGAGTTTTCGAATAAAAACAAGGATGAATTAAAAGAAATGCTCAAACAGGCTATCGAAGATGAAGCCTACGAAAAGGCGGGGAAAATCCGCGATGAACTTGCCAAACGGCAATAAACTTAATGGAGCGCCGATTCAAGTTTTTTAAATGCCTTGAATGCAGGTTCGTTTTCGTATAAAATAGCGTAAACAGTCTGGCAGATTGGAAGTTTTAGTTCGTTTTGCCTGATGCTGTGCATCAAGGAGCGCACGGCAAAATAGCCTTCGGCAATCATGTTCATTTCCATACGTGCCGCTTTCACTGTGTACCCTTTTCCAATCATTTGCCCAAATATGCGGTTGCGCGAAAATGGCGAATAGGCTGTCACCAACAAATCGCCTAAAAATGCACTTTCGTTGGTATCTCTGCCATCGCGTGGCAACAACGCATCCAGTAAACGCTTCATTTCCTGCATGGCATTGGCAATCAAAACCGCCTGGAAATTATCTCCATAATTCAATCCACGTGCAATTCCCGAAGCCAGCGCAAAAACATTCTTCATAACGGTTGCATATTCGATTGCCTGCACATCGCAATCGAGCGTATGGGTATGAATGTAACGGCAGCGCAGCAAACCGGCCATCTGCTCAGCAGCACCGAGTGCATTAGCCGATATCGTTAGGTATGAACGACGTTCGAGCGCAACTTCCTCCGAGTGGCAAGGACCTGCAATTACGCCAAGCTGTTCAGCACTCAGTTCGAACCAATTGATTAGAAATTCGCTCACGGTTTCATCGCACGACGGAATCATCCCTTTGACGGCTGAAAAAACCAGCTTTCCGTCCATATCTGTCGAAGACAAACCCAAAAGCGTTTCTTCTAGAAAGGCAGCGGGTAAAGCAAGTAGCAAAATATCAGACTGCGAAACCAACTGCTTCAAATCATTGGTTGGATAAACTTTCGAAAGATCAAATACAATATCGCTTAGATAATTTGGATTGTGTTTGTGTTGTAGAATATGTTCCTTTTGTTCCGAAGAGCGCATCCACCAATGAATGCGGACATTGCCTTCGGACAGGATTTTCACAAGCGCACTAGCCCAGCTACCACCTCCAATTACGCCCACTGCAGGCAATGAATTAGCTTCCAATTCAGGCATTCAGTGTTGCTTTATCGGATACTAGCAAACCTTTTAAAACCTCGATTGTACGATCGATTTCTTCGCGCGTAGTGAATTTACTAAACGAGAACCGAACATGCGCGCGTTTTGCATCAACGCCGATGGCTTTTAGTACATGCGAACCAACATCGGAGCCCGACGAACAGGCACTTCCGCCCGAAGCAGCAATGCCTTGAATATCGAGGCTAAAAAGCAGCATTTCGCCCGCCGAAGATGGCGGAAACGAAACATTCAACACGGTGTAAAGCGAGTTGTCTGAAATATCGCCGTTAAAAGACACGCCCGGAATTTCGGTTCGAAGCTTCTCGGCCATGTAATTCTTTATACCGCGGATATGCGCGCTGTGATCGTCCATATGCGCAGTGGCAATTTCGAGGGCCTTAGCCAACCCAACAATTCCGGATAGGTTTTCGGTACCACCGCGCATGTTGCGTTCTTGCGCACCACCATAAATGAAAGGGTGAATGCCGGTTCCCGAGCGGATGTAGATAAATCCAATTCCCTTGGGACCGTGAAATTTATGTGCTGCACAATTCAAAAAATCGACCTGACACTCCTGCACATTGATTGGAAAATGTCCCATCGTTTGAACCGTATCGCTGTGAAAAATGCCCTGGTATTTCTTCACCAAATCGGCGGTTTCGCGCAATGGGAGCATAGTTCCCAACTCATTGTTGGCATGCATCAACGATACAAAACTGCCTGGATTTGCCTGCAACAGACTCTCCAAATGAGCCATATCGACCTTGCCGATTGCATCAATATTCACCCAACTCAGCGAAATTTCGCCTTCATCGCGCAAAGCTTCTAAAGTATGCGAAACCGCATGGTGCTCGATTGGAGAACTAATCGCATGCTTGATTTTTAAATCGCGGATACTGCGCACAATCGCCATGTTATTGGCCTCGGTGCCGCCCGATGTAAAGAAAATCTCCGAAGGCGAAGCACCAATTATTGCAGCAATTTGCTTGCGCGCCTGCTCAATGGCTGTGCGCGTTATTCTTCCAAACGAATGGATTGAAGATGGATTTCCAAAGTGTGAATGCAAATAAGGCAACATGGCCTCTACCACTTCAGGATCCATTTGCGTTGTAGCCGCATTATCGAGATAGATTGGTGTCATGTCTTTTATTTTAACATCATCTCGGATGTGAATTCCTTGATGTCGCGGATTATTTTATTCGCCAGATTATCGGCTGTTACCATGCTTTCGGCTTCGCTGTATATGCGAATAATGGGTTCGGTATTCGACTTACGCAAATGCACCCAGGAATGATCGAATTCAATCTTCAATCCATCAATCGTGTTGATTGGCTGCTTGGTATATTTTTCCTGAACGCGCTTCAATATCTCATCGACATTGATTTCGGGCGTTAACTCGATCTTGTTTTTTGAAATGTAATAGTTTGGATACGTGGCGCGAAGCATCGAAACCGACTTTCCGTATTTCGCTAAATGCGTCAGAAACAACGCTATTCCAACCAAAGCATCGCGGCCGTAGTGCAATTCCGGATAAATAATTCCACCATTGCCTTCGCCACCGATAATCGCATTGTTGGCTTTCATCATTTCGACCACGTTCACCTCGCCAACAGCAGATGCGAAATACTTTTGCTTGTATTTCTCTGTAACCTCGCGTAAAGCGCGGGTTGAACTCAAATTCGACACCGTGTTACCGGG